>JAGRBY010000129.1 GCA_020433835.1 Anaerolineae bacterium
CGAATGTCTTCTGTCGCTGCCCCGCCGACGTAAACGGGTGAGGTAGCGAACCTATTTTTGAATTCTAAGCTCATCGTATTAACCTTCTAATTTTTTAGGATTTCATCTAGTGAACTGACGGGTGAATAGTACCCATTTTGCATCATCTGCTGGAGAAGTTTCTCTGCCTCTGCCTCAGACGCCAAGTTATTTTCTATTGTCGAGAGTAAAATACCTAAAGTTCCCGAAATTGCAATGCCAAGCGCCAAACCAGATTTACGAGCCGCTCTATCATCTGTTAAAAACGTCAGTTTTCGGTGATAAGCAATTGCTATACTTGATGCTTCACCACTATGAAGATTTTTAAGTAGGGAGCCAAACGTCTCAAATTCGGCGGTGCCGCTGAGAGCTGTTAAATGTAACCAACCATCATTAGCCAGGGGGAATACGTTTTGGTAAAAATTTTGATAAAATGTATAGCCTTCCAGCAAGCCTGTTTGTATTTCTTCAAAGACCTGATCGGAAATATAAAGGATTTCAAAGAGGGACTGTAGCAGGTCAAGCCGACCTGCTGCGGCAAAGTTGGAAATTACGGTCGTGTTCACAATGACAGGCATTAATGGGCATCTTTTTCATCACGAAGCATTTGCTTTATAGTTTCCCATTCTTGGCGAGCTTCGTCGGCAGTATCTACGCCGAGACGGGGTTGAATCCCGCGTTTAACCAAAATTTCTTTCATTCTATCAAAACTAACTCCGGCTAAAGCCGCTGCTTTTGCCAACGAGATTGATTCAGTTTGATATTGATATGCGGCCCATTCGATACGAAGCTGCGGTCTTTCTTGCCAAAGAACGCGCAAAGCTTCTTGTATGACACTTTCCTCATTGGGATAAAGTCCTGCACCGACTAATTCCTTAGGAGTAACCATAGCTGCCTGCCAAAATTTGAGTAGTATTAAATGAACAACAATTCTACCATATCTAAATTTATGATACAAAAGAGAAATTGTGGTTACTGGCTATTAACCCGCAGCCATTCATACATCAACACCCCACCGGCAATCGATACGTTCAAACTTTCGGCCTGACCAAGTAGCGGCAGGCTGACATAGCGATCTACGGAAGCATGCAGTTCGGCGCTTAGTCCACGGGCCTCATTTCCCAAAATCAAGGCGACCGGCCCGGCTAAGGCTTCGCCATGCCAAACGGTGCTGCCCTGAGCGCCATCGGCACCGACCACGCGATAACCTTGGTTCGATAAGGAGCGCAGGGTGGCTTCGGCTTGATGCGTGCGCATAAACGGCACGGTAAAAAGCGATCCCATCGTGCTGCGAACGGTTTTGGGATCAAATGGATCGACGCAGGGTTCCAGCAGCACAATCGCTGCGGCGGCGACCGAGTCGGCGGTGCGAATGAGCGTGCCGAGGTTGCCGGGGTCTTGGAGTTGGTCGAGGATGAGGATGAGATTGGAGATTGGAGATTGGAGATTGGGGATTGGGGATGGGAGATGGGGAGATGGGGAGATGGGAAGATGGGGTGGTTGGATGATGGTTTTGAATTGATCGAGAGAGAGTTCGAGTTCTTGGAGGGCGAACGTGGCGACGAGACCTTGCGATGTGTCGCGGTCGGAGATGGTGTTGAGGACGCGGGTGTCGACGGCGATGGCTTCGGCTCCGGCGTCGGTGAGTTGGGTGAGCAGGCGCGGGGCGGTGTCGCCGGTGAAGAGATCTTCGCTGTAGAAGAGTTCACGAGGGATGATTTTGTCGCGCCCGCCGGAATTTGCCATCGCTTGAACCGCCATGCCCAGTAATTGCAGACCTTCGACCATGAATCGATTTTGTCGCTGTCGATGTTTGCGCTGGCTTAATTTTCTAACGTCAACAATACGTGGATTTTTCGTTGAACTAATCATAGGGAATTATGAGGGATGAATTATGAATTATGAAGGCTAAAATCATGTTCATAATTCATAATTCTCAATTCATAATTGTTTTTATCCGGTTGAGGGCTTCTTCGAGCCGTTCGGTGCCGATTACGAGTGAGAGTCGCATCCATCCTGCGCCGTTGTGGCCATAGACCGTGCCGGGCGTAAGCGACAGATGTGCTTCTTCTAAGAGCCGGACGTGAAAATCCATCGCACTGTAACCCGGCGGGGTGCGGAACCAAATATAGATGCCACCTTGCGGTCGGGTTGCTTCCAGGCCCAAATTATCGAACGCGGCCAAGCAAAGATCGCGGCGGGCCTGGTAAATGGCGTTGCGTGGCTCCAGCCAGCTTTGATCGCCGGTCAAAGCATCGGCGGCCATATCTTGGATGGGCAAAGCGATGCCTGAATCGATTTGTGTTTTGACGGTCGCCAAGGCTTGCACCGCAACCGCATAACCCACGGCCATCCCGACCCGCCAGCCGGCCAGGCTGTACGTTTTCGAAAGCGAGTTGAATTCGACCGCAACATCTTTAGCCCCCGGCACTTCCAGCACGCTAGGCGCGACGTGTCCATCGAACGTTAAGTCAGAGTAGGGCGCGTCGTGGCACAGGAGAATATCGAACTGACGACAGAAGTCAACGGCCTCGGCAAAAAAGTCGAGCGTGGCAACGCCGCCGGTTGGGTTGTTGGGATAGTTGAGCCACAGCATTCGAGCGGCTTTCGCTGTCTCGGTTGGAATATCGGCCAGATTGGGCAGCCAGCCGCGTTCCGGCAGCAGGTCGAAGGTCTCGGCCCGGCCTCCGGCCAGCAGCGGAGCGTAGAGATAGCTGGAATAACAGGGATCAGGCACCAACGACAGGTCGCCGGGATCGAGCCAGGCCAAATGCATATTGACCAACCCCTCTTTCGAGCCGATGAGCGGCAGCAGTTCGCTTTGGCTTAACTGAACGCCAAAACGCTGTTGGTAATAGTCGATAATGGCCTTGCGCAGATGCGGTTGGCCGGCATAGCCGCCGTAACTGTGTTTGGTGGGGTTATCGGCACTGTTTTTGAGCGTTTCGACCAGGCGTGCGTCCGGCGGCAGGTCGGGGCTGCCGATATCTAATCGAATGACGTCTGCGCCTTCGGCACGCAGTTCGGCGATGCGTTTGTTAAGCGCAGCAAAAAAAACAGGCGGAAGATTTTGAGCGCGTTGAGCCGGTTTCATGAAATTGTTTCCTTCTTTTTTTGTTTTGGTGATGAGGCTCCACCCTCGGGGGCATCCTGCGGATTAAGCCACTGAATATGCACATCTTTGACCGGAGTTGATTTAACCGGGAGAATCATGGTAAATACGCTGCCGGGAAAATTTTTGATATCAAAGCCGGGGCTGTCGGCGCTGATTGAGCCGCCGTGGGCGCTTAGCAGCCCACGGACAATAGCCAAACCCAGGCCAGGGCCAGCCCCCATAAATTTAGTTTTCCCGGTTGAATGCAGCGATGATTTACCGGCCCGGTAGAACTTTTCGAAAATTTTCTCTTTATCCTCCGGCGCAATGCCGATGCCGTTATCTTCTATGGTAATTTGGACGCAGGTTTTTCGGATCGGTTTGGTTTCAATAGTTTGGCCGGCAATCGTGATATGACCGCCGTCGGGTGTATATTTGATTGCGTTACTGATGAGTTGTCGAAATATTTGGTGTAAACGTTGGGTATCGGCTTCAACTTGCGGTAATTGATCAAGATCAGCCGTCTTGATAGTTTGATTACGCTCGACGAGAGCACTCTCTGATTGGGTAATCACCAGCTCAATGATGCGCTGCAGATTGACTTTTTCCAGTACCAATCCTAGCTGCTTCATATCCATTGCTGACAGATCGAGCATATCTTCGATGATATTATTCATGCGATCCGCTCCCCGGCCAATCCCTTGTGTGAGTGATTTGGCTTTCTCATCGGTTTGGAGATCGTATAGAATGTTAACGTAGCCTTGAATGAGGGTTAACGGTGTTTTTAACTCGTGGGCGGCGATGCTGATGAAATCGGTTTTGGCCTGCTCCAATCGAGCCAACTCGCGGTTGGCGCGGGCAACTTCGGTAGCGTAGGCCATCACTTTACGCTCCGACTCGGTGTACAGGCGCGAAATTTCGGCGGCGCGGGCGGCCTGGGCCTGGCGAAATGCAGCCAGATAATCATCGATGGTGACACGAATGATATGCACAAAAATAATATCCACCGCAGAGAGCATTGCAAACGCCGGCTCCGGATCGATTTCTTCACCGATGCGTTGCCAGATGCGCTCGCGCATGAGTTCGGGCACGCCTAACAGGTCGGTTAACTCGCGCTCGGTGGCGACAGCGTAAGCGGCAGTACTCTCGATGAGCGAGTCAACCATGCGCGTTTCGCCGTGCAAAGCCATATCGATGATGCATTCGTAAAGCGCCACGTGAAAGGTGTTATCATCTTGGAAGTCGGTTGTTCCCAACATTGCGGCGTGATCTTCTAGCCACTGAGCCAGCCGTTTATTTTGCACGGTTACTCTCCAGAGAAACGGGTTTAGTAAGTTGGAGATTAGAGATTGGAGACTAGAGATTGGAGATTGACTTATGAGGCATCTGTTACCAATCTTCAGTTACCAATTACCAATCTCCAGTTACCAATCTTCAGTTACCAATTACTAATCTCCAATTAAGGCCGATTCGACAGCCTGTATAGTATATTCGTCGATAACGGCCTCTAAATCTTGCAGCGCCCGGTCGGCATAAGCCTCGTATCGCGCTCTTTTATTGCGGATTTTTTTATCGAAAGCCGGCATAAGGCCGAAGTTGGCCTTCATCGGCTGGAAATCTTTGGGTTCGGCGTGGGTGACGTAATGGCACAGTGCTCCTAACATTGTGGTTTCCGGCAATGTTATCGGCGACTGATCTTTTAGCAAACGTGCGGCGTTGAGACCCGCCAATAGACCCGTGGCCGCATTGCCGATATAGCCTTCCACGCCGGTAATCTGTCCGGCAAAGAAAAGATCGGGGCGATTGTGCCACTGCATTGTTGGTTGCAAAAGCATAGGGGCGTTGATGTAGGTGTTGCGGTGCATCATACCGTAGCGCATAAATTCTGCGTTTTCCAGGCCGGGAATAAGCCGAAAGACGCGGCGCTGTTCGCCCCATTTTAAGTTAGTCTGGAAGCCGACCAAATTGTAGAGCGTTCCGGCCAAATTATCTTGCCGCAGTTGCAAAATCGCATAGGGGCGTCGCCCGGTGCGCGGATCGGTTAAGCCAACTGGACGCATCGGGCCGAAAGCCAATGCTTTATCACCTCGCCGGGCCAACTCTTCGATGGGAAGACACATTTCAAAAAAATGGTCGTCTTCCTGCTCGAATTTTTTGAGCGTGATTTTCTCCGCCTCGCGAAGTGCCGTGATAAAAGCCGTATATTCTTCTTCGGTGAAAGGGCAGTTGATGTAGTCGCCTTCATCCTGTTCGCCGCGCCCGTAGCGGCTGGCCCGAAAGGCGATTTCCATATTGACCGAATCGGCTTCGACGATAGGGGAAATGGCATCGTAGAAGTAGAGATACGCTTTGCCGGAAAGCTCGGCTAATTCGGCGGCCAGGGCGTCCGAAGTCAGCGGCCCGGTAGCGATAATCGTTGGTGTTTCGGGGATGCGGGTGACTTCTTCACGCCGCAGTTCGATTAGCGGGTGGCTTTCGATCCGGCAAGTTACTTCGATGGCAAATTGCTCGCGGTCGACGGCCAACGCGCCACCCGCCGGCACCGCTGCTGCCTCCGCCGCCTGCATAATAAGCGAGCCAAGCCGTCGCATCTCCGATTTTAGTAGTCCTGGCGCGCGGTCGGGTAAATCGCTGCCAAGAGAGTTGCTACAAACCAACTCGGCCAACTGATCGCTAACATGGGCCGGAGTTTGGCGTACGGGGCGCATTTCGTAAAGCCGCACAGCTATTCCACGCTGAGCAGCTTGCCACGCGGCCTCTGTTCCGGCCAATCCACCGCCGATGATAGTGAGAGGGGGAGTAGTTTGATTGGTTTGCATGAGTTGATGATTAATCCTGTTTGCTATCGAGGACTTTTATTTGCACGTCCCACGTTTTACATCTTTGTCTGTTATAGTCCATCTTAAATAACTTGTCAATTAGGCTGTATTCTAACCAGTAGTAAGAAGGTTTTTATGTCTGTGGCTCCGATGAGTGATGTCTGTAATGGAATTGACCGAACCAAGGTGGTATCGCCTGTAGAATTCGTTTATAATGAAATAACTGCACTTTAATCGTTCTATCTTAAATAGGTTGTGGTGTGCTGAAATTATTAGAGTTACAAGGCAGATAATGCCTACATATTTTGGAGAGGAGATAGCCATACGCTGATAAGTTTATAGACTGCATTCGTGGAGTCGCTACACACTATGAAAAAGAAAAATCGCTACCCATGACGGAAGTAACCAAGCAAAAATTACCCAATGGGCAAGAGGTATCGTGCCGGGCGCTTGATGGGTTTTTTCAGGCGCTAGAAAATGAAGGGCTGCCGTTTGAGCCTTTCATCGCCGGTGTTGAATATCCGCTTGAGCATTTACGTAACAAACACAAACGGATTAACTGGGATAATTTTAGCATTCTTATGGAGAATGCGTGTAAGATATGGAGCGATGACGAGATTATAGCTATCGCAGAACTTCTTCTCCACTCACCGTTGGTAAAACCCTTCACGCTTATTTCTAATTTCTTCTTTTCCGTCAAAGATATCTATTATTTTGGTGTACAGCCCAGAATTGGTGTTGTTAGCCAGCTTTATGGATGTATGGATAGCAGCATAACGGACCTTGGACCGCGCCATGTTATTACGGAGTTTGTTATGCGTCCCGGGTATAAGCCTTCCCATGGCGTGAATTTAACCTTTTTAGGCATTCAAAAAGTTCTGCCAAAGCTGGTGATGGCTGGTAGGGCAACCGTTCATATGGAAGAGTTTGAGAACGGAGCCCGCTTTGAGATTTGGCTGCCTAAAGGTAAAAACAGCCTTTTTTTCCGACTTCAACAGTTTATTACCTGGCCGTTTTTTGCTAAGGATGCGATAAATGAGTTGCAAGAAGCCTATGAGGTTTTACAAGAACGCAACCTGGCGCTTGAAGAAGAAATTATCGCTCGCACACAGGCCGAAGAGGCGCTACAGCACGCCAAAGCCGAAGCCGAAGCCGCCAACCGTTCCAAGAGCGAATTCCTGGCCAATATGAGCCACGAAATCCGTACCCCTATGAACGGCATCATCGGCATGACCGATTTGATGCTCAACTCAACGCTAACCCCCACCCAACGTGAGTACGTGCAGATGACCAAGTCATCGGCTATTTCCTTGCTGGGAGTTCTCAACGATATTCTCGACTTTTCCAAAATCGAAGCCCGCCACTTGAGCCTTGACCGGACAGAGTTTGATCTGCGTAAGAGCCTCGATCTTGCCATCAAAACCATGGCGGTCCAGGCTCACCAGCAAGGTTTGGAACTGACCTATTATGTCTCCCCCACTATCCCGTCTGTACTTATCGGTGATCCGGATCGATTGCGTCAGATTATCATCAATCTGGTCTCTAACGCCATTAAGTTTACTGCGCAGGGAGAGGTAACCCTTGATGTATCGCTCAAGTCGGAAATTCGGAATACGGTTTTATTGTATTTTACCATAACCGATACCGGCATCGGCATTGCTCCTGACAAGCAAAAACATATCTTCGATGCCTTCACCCAAGCCGATGGCTCAACCACCCGTCGTTTCGGTGGTACCGGGCTAGGGCTGGCTATCTCATCGCAATTAGTAAAGCTGATGGACGGCAAAATATGGGTTGAGAGTGAAGAAGGTCGAGGCAGCACATTCTACTTTACGGCTCGATTTGAAAAATCCAGCCAAATCCCTAAAAAATCAACACAATCTCCGGTTATTTTATCCAATTTACCCGTTTTAGTTGTTGATGACAATGCCACCAACCGGCGCATCCTCAAAGAGATGTTATCTCATTGGGATATGAATCCAACGGTATTAGATAACGGCCCGGCGGCATTGCGTTTAATGGAGCAAACTGCCGCCGATGGCAACCCATTTGCACTGGTTATCCTCGACGCGATGATGCCGGAAATGGATGGGTTTTCTCTGGCCCAACAAATTAAGCAAAATTCACACCTGCTCCAATCGACAATTATGATGTTATCATCATTAGATCGGCCCGATGACATGGAACGGTGTCGAGAGTTGGGATTAGAATTGTATTTGACCAAACCGATCACTCAGTCGGAACTGTTGAATGCTATCTTGATCGCTCTCAATGTGCAGCCCATAATGACCAATGGCGAGTATGCGCTAACACACCAAACCCTGGCCAAAAGCCAACGTCCGCTGCGTATTCTGTTAGCCGAAGATGCCGAAATCAATCAGCGGCTGGTCGTTGATCTTCTAAAGCTGTGGGGCCACACAACCCACGTGGTCGAAAATGGACAGACTGCGCTTGATGCTCTGGAAAAAGAGGCATTTGATCTGGTTTTGATGGATGTGGAGATGCCGATTATGGACGGCATTGAAGTTACCCACCGCATTCGAGAGCGCGAACAGGGTACCGGCAACCATCTGCCGATTGTGGCGCTAACCGCGCACGCCATGGCCGGTGATCGCGAGCGATTTTTAGCAGTCGGCATGGATGCCTACCTTCCCAAACCCATCCAGGTCGAAGAACTGATGGCCGTTATTCAGGAGATGATCGCCCGCTATGAAATTGTGATGGCCGCGTCTAACGAGCCGGCGTTCGATCGCGATCAGGCGCTGCGCCGATTGGGCGGAGATACCGACCTTCTGCAAAGCTTGGCCGATATATTGATCGACAGCTTACCTGACCTACAGGCTCAGATTGAACAGGCGATTACTCAAGAAGACGGCGAAGCCCTACGACGCGCTGCCCACAAAGTAAAAAGTTCGGTCGGGCCATTTAGTGCTACAGCTGCATATGAAGCCGCCTACAGCCTTGAACAGGTAGGCGAGCAAGACCAGATTGCTCAAGCCGAACCGGCCTTTAATCACCTGAAACAGGAATTATCACGTCTCAAGGAAGCCCTAACTTTAGATAAAAAGGAAAAACCCTGATGAAAATCTTAATTGCTGAAGATGATCTCGTTTCCCGCCATTTGCTACAGGTTAAGTTGAGGCAATGGGGCTATGATGTTGTCGAAACGAAAGACGGCCAAGAGGCCTGGCAGGCACTACAACAAGAAGACTCTCCCCAATTGGCTATCTTAGATTGGATGATGCCCGGTATGGACGGCATCGACATTTGTCGCAACGCCCGCGCCTCAACCCGCCTACAATCCATATATTTCATTATGCTGACAACCCGAAATAATCAGGAAGATATTATCGTAGGGCTGCAAGCCGGAGCGGATGATTACATCACCAAACCGTTCGAGAGCCAAGAACTTCAAGCGCGGGTTCAGGTCGGGGTGCGTATTGTGAGGTTGCAATCCGAATTAGCCGCACGAGTAAGTGACCTGGAGGCTGCGCTGGATAAGGTCAAGCAATTGGAAGGTATTATGCCGATTTGTTCCTACTGCAAAAAGATCCGTGACGATAAGAATTACTGGCAGCAGATTGAAGAGTACATCACCGAACATTCCGAAGCGACCTTTAGTCACGGCATCTGCCCCGACTGTTACGATAAGTATATCAAACCTGAGTTGGATGAACTGAAAGCATCACGCGGCAAATAACAATCGGCGTGTCGGTGATGACACGTGAGCGGTTAAGCCCAAGACCCCCTCGCCGGTGTCCGGAGTGACGATATCCATTGGTGCTCCCTGAGTAATGATCGCTCCGGCGTGCATCACCATAAGGTGATAGGCATAGCGGCAACTCTAGTATCAAGATCGAACAGCAGCGCAAATATAACTCCCTTTTTAGACGAATGTAGCGTAATCAATGTCATCGGTTTTCCTGATACTACCCAGAGGTAGCTTATAAGCCTCCATATAATTTGATTTGTAAACAGAGTTGGTTATACTTTAGCCTAACAAGGTATGTCCATTCGCTATTGACCATTCCATTTCAACAATATAAACAGTCCACAAGGGTTATATTGTTTCAGCATATCATTGACTATCTGGTTCCATCCATCCTTCAAAAATCGACCAACCAGGATGATTTAAATATTGGCCTGGAGCAAGAACGAGAGCGAATTTTAACGGGTTTGCTCCGGGCTGTAACGCTGTTGGGCATCATTACACTGCTTGCCAATATCCCTTCAGTTCTCCGCGATAAGTACTGGATCCTATTTGCAATGTATACCCTCTGCGCCGGGCTGGTTATTGTCGTTACTGTAAACCGGCAGTTGGCGTATAGGTTACGAGCCGGCCTGTTTCTGTTGATAGCCTATCTGGTTGGGGGACTCGACTTGCTGAACTTTGGCCTGGGTGGCGATGGGCGCGTTTTCCTCTTTGGCTTTTGCACGGCCGCCGTTATCTTGATGGGAATGCCCGCCGGGTTGATTGCGTGGGTTCTAAGCTTTCTTACACTTTTTCTGACAGGCTGGCTCATTAGTGTTGGCTGGATTCAACTATTCAACTTACCTTTTATTCCGTCCGCGCCATTAACGTTTGAAGGGGTTGTCCTTTCGACGCTTACCTTTTCGCTGACCACAGGGGTGATTATGACCGCGCTGTATGCGTTGCTGCGCAGCTTTATAACCGCCTGGCAGCGAGAGCGCCTCGCCATCAATAGCCTCCAAGACGAGCGCAATTTATTGGAAATGCGCGTCATCGAACGCACCGAAGAATTAACGCAAGCCCACGACCATGCGCTGGCCTCCAGCCGCTTCAAAACCGAACTCTTAGCCAAAGTCAGCCACGAACTCCGTACCCCGCTGAATGCCATTTTGGGCTTTGCCGAGTTACTGGAAATAGGTCAATATGGGCCTCTTACCGGCAAACAATTAATCCCTCTCCAAGAGATTGCCGACAGTGCTCTCTATCAAACTCGCCTTGTGAACGAGCTCATCGACCAGGCCCAACTTGAAGCGGGAAAGGTAACACTATACGTCAGTAGCTTTGCTCCTCTAGATGTTATTACTCAGCCTTTAAACACCTTGCAACCCTTAGCCCACAATAAAGGCTTAACCTTAACCGGTTCGCTTGCGCCTGACTTGTTGCCAACACTGTCCGGTGATCTGGTTCGGTTGCAGCAAATTCTGCTTAACTTAGTTGGTAATGCCATCAAATTCACCGATACCGGCCAGATACAGGTTGATATCTATCAGCCTGATCTGCTTCACTGGGCCATGCGGGTAACCGATACCGGTTGTGGCATCCCCCCGGAAGCGCAGGAATGTATCTTTGAGCCGTTTGTCCAGGTTGATGGCTCGCTTACACGGCTGCACAGTGGAACAGGATTGGGCTTATCTCTGGTCAAGCAGTTAACCACCCTCATGGGCGGTCGAATAACCTTAGCCAGCCAAATCGGGCAAGGGAGTACCTTTACCATCACCTTGCCCCTTACCCCCGTCGAGAACGCCGTTATCTAAATAGTGAGGTTTGTCGAACACTCAACTGGAGCGACAAAGCTTGCTTTGTCTTGTCGTGCTTTTGACAAAGTAAGCTTTGTCGCTCCAATAAACCTCATAGCGTAAACATCAACGTCCCGGCCACAATCAACAGCGAGCCGACGACAACCTTCCATGTGAATGGATCGCCCAGAAACAGCACCGACAGGATCAGGATAAAAACCAAGCTCAGCTTATCGAGCGGCGCTACCCAGGAAGCATTGCCCAACTGCAAAGCCCGAAAGTAGAACAACCACGAGGCTCCGGTCGCCAGGCCGGACAGAACCAAAAACAGCAGCGTCCGTCGCGATATCGTCGTGAGCTGCACCTGCTCGTGCCGGGCGAGTACAATCCCCCAAGCCAGCAGCAGAATAACCACGGTACGGATCGCCGTCGCCAAATTCGAGTTAACTTCCTCTACGCCTATCTTGCCGAAGATTGTGGTTAAGGCCGCGCATACCGCCGCCATCAGTGCATAAAACCACCAGCTTGTCCCTACAGATGCCATAGAAATCTCCTTTTCGATGTGGAACGTTCGCTTTATCGTTTCCGTTCCATCGCTTACTCTAAACAACGTATGGGCTGGTCACTATATGGAATGCACAGTCTCTTTCTGCTTTCTTAAAAAATGTATTTGTCAGAGACACAGCCCACCTACGCGGATAGGCTGCACACAAGATCACGCTTAGTCGGTGCGCGTCTGTCCAAGGGCCGCAGTGTCTTCCTGAATGGAGATTAAAGACTCATTGATAGAGGTAGGAAGTAAAGTGCGTCCCTTGAACAGATGGGTAAGGTACGGGTTTCAAGCGAAAATTACGCTTCAGTGGGTGGTAAGTGACCCTGCCGCCACTCATAAAAGAAAAGCACGAAGAACACAAGCGCCAGTACCAGAATGACAACTCCGGTTACCGTGACTCCGGTGGCAACATTGTCCCAGCCGAAGGCCGAGAGCAAGTTCCCCCTGAGGGTATTTCCCGTCAACATCGTATTGCGGAGATTGGTAACAGCATCTAACCCGGCTTGAGATGCTTCAAGCGCCGTCTCATCACTGGCTTCCTGGGCTGCGGCCACCTCTGCTCTAAATTTGCGCTGGATGCCGCCCAATGTGGCGTAGACCTCGCCCGGATAGCCGGCCTCTTCGGCTGCATGCCGCATATGCAAGCCGATATACTCTGAGTAAACTTTGGCCTGGTTACCACTAGTGAGTGGTTGCCCGGCATTCTCGACGATGCCAGGTATCGCCTTTTCCTCATCGCTGAGGCCGTCTACAGGCGAAAACGTGATCTGCTGCGATACCAGTTCATCGCGAATATTACCTTGAATGAACTGGCCTAACCATAGTGCTATCCCCCCTATTACGAGAGCACCAATAGCGAGAATGAGCCAGAGTAGCAGTACTCTGGACCACATTGCTGCCGAGAGACGATAATTGAGGAATTTCATGTTGGACCTCCCTTTCAGTTACATATTCAGTTTAAGAAATGGAAAATGATAAGTTGACCTACACCGTACCTTGCTGATGTCTTCTTGTGTGCAGCCTATCCCCGTGATAGGCTAAATACAGGTTTCCGCCCACTCGGATGCTTCATTTTATTCATAATAACGGCATCTCCAAGTTTCTTAATTTGTATAGGCTAGACGTCACCGCCGCTAAAAATAAGAGCGGGAGCGTTAAGTTTGCTTTGCTACCACTCTCCGTCATTGAGGCTGAGATTGGCTCCGGTAATCGTTCAGCCGCCCACCCAAATATCAACTGAAATAAATAGTAGAGTGAGCCGCAAGCGTCAGTTGCGAATGGCAGGAGAGATCCGCTCCGCATGTGATGCTTGCTCTTCGCTTTGATCTTAGCCATCGTTATGATCTTTCAACAGTCTGAAGCAACGGCTGGTCTGCCGGCGTGTCGGCCACCGCCGGGATGAAACGTGCCTGGGTGATGGTGTACTGGGGGTAAGGTCGCGTCTCGGCGCTGCCCGAGCGGGATGGGGCGTCTAGTGTACACGCGACTTCAACTCGGGCTTCATAGGCCCCCTGAACTTGGCCGTCCGGCGAGGCGAAATCGATGCGTACCAAGGCCCACGGGCGAGCGGGGGCGCTATGGGCATCGGTGCGCTCTTCATTGCGGGCCAGGGTGCGCCCGGACTTGCAATAGTTCAGCCAATCCCAGCCGAACAGCATAAAGAGTTCGCGCTCGGCTACTTGCAGAAAGGGGAGTTCCATGCCGCACCAGCCGCGATAGTTATCGCGCAGATGGGTTGGATCGCCGCTGCATTGGGCTACCTGCCCGGCTGTCTCCGCATCGAGAAAGGCCCAATAGCGACCGCCCGGCATCTCCAACATTGTCGGGGCAAAGAGGTGGCCGCCAATGTGGCTCACCCGCCAGACTCGCAGCCGCCCGCCGGATGGGGCGGCGTACTGCTCGCGCAGTGTGCGATAGAGCGGATAGCCGAATTTGGCGCACCCGGCATCGACCACGCCGTGGGTGCACACCAGCAGATCGCGCGTGGAGGCTGCATCGATGCGGTAACGGTCGAAAGCAGACAATCGCGTTGGTTCTTGCAGCAGCGCCCAGGCC
>JAGRBY010000012.1 GCA_020433835.1 Anaerolineae bacterium
GAATCTAGCGCCCTAAGACCGGTTGTCTGCCCGATAAAGACGTTCGGGCATGACCATTCCTTATTTCCTGGTTTAACCATAGGGGTGGCAACTTACGTTTTTTAGGCAATAACGTCTAATGCGATGGAATAACGTCGGCTTTCGCCCGGATTGAGCCTGGGCAATTGTCCCATCTCTCGCGTGGATGTGCGTCCGCCTATTCCATTGCAATTCGCAGGTTCTACACCTACCACGTAGGCACCTTCACCCATCATTTTCCACTGCATGAGATAGGGGAGGGCAGCCGCATCGTATGTCCAACGCAACCCGATGCCCATTTGTGGATTATTTAACACCACCGTTATTTGCCCATCTTGATCAGCCGTGGGACGATGGATAAAAACCTGCTCGCGATAGCCGGGCGAGGGTGTTTGGAAATGTTGCCAGTTTGCCACTCCCGCCTGGGCATCTGTATCGCGCGGTTCCGTTGACTCGGTTTGGATATGCAGATGTGTATGCTCACTAACTAGAGGAAAACCCAAATTGAAGTGGTAGAGCACCATATGTGGGGTTGGTTCAAAGCCATCATTGACAACCACATCATCAATGTGTAAGCGGTTTGAGCCTAATTTTGTTGTTATCCGCCGCTGCAAAACCAGGTTTTCAAAAAAGATGGCCGTCTGCCGGATTTCTCCGCTGATTTCCATTTTGTAGTCATCGCCATCCCAAAACGTGCGATAATTGACATGGGACGCGGGCAAATTGCTGATACGTCCATGCAGGCCGACCTCCACACCGTTATCTTGAGACGGCGAACCAAACTGATCTAACCCGCAAGTAACCAACAGTCCACCGGGAAATGAACGCAACCAGCCGAGACCCTGAGGCTCATAAAAAGCAGGGTGCGCATCTCCTGATGATGAGCGCCAGGCAAGCGGTATGCCTTTGAAGTCGCAGTTAGTGATATCCAGGGCGCGGTCGGCATTAACCTGGAAGCGGAAACCCGTCCCTGTCCAAACATCCAACATACGGCAACCGCGCCCCGCACCGTCTCCTAACTCCACCATGCGAATACCGGCCACCTGATCCATGTGACCGACGCGGCGCAGCAATTCCGCTTTGCTCCATTCACGATTAAATAACAATGCCATAAAACCTCCTGGGTAATATTTTCTTAGATCACCTTCTCACGGAGATTTTCTAACTCGAAGTAATCGCTAATTAACCATTTGGTGCGCTCGTAAACGGCATCTTGAGCCGCCGAGATGTTTTCCGTAGACTGCCAGGCTCGATCATACGCCTGCCGAATCTCGGTGCCAATGTTAATTTTGGCAATCCCTTTCTTAAAAGCAGCAAGCACATACTTTCTGGGAATGCCTGAGCCTCCATGAAGAACCAATGGAACGCCGGTAGACTGGGCCAGAGTCTCCAGATGGTCCAAATTGAGGCGGGCCGCAACTTTTTTCTGGTCTTTGTATCCCTCTGAAATTGCGCCGTGGATATTGCCAATGGCGACAGAAAGCCAATCACAGCCGGTTTCAGCCACGAAACGGCGTGCTTCATCGACCTTTGTAAAGCCCTTACCCGAAGCAAACAGCTCTTCATAGGGTGGCGGTGGTCCGGCTTCGTGTCCCAAAACCGCGCCTAATTCGGCTTCACAAGGAACTCCGTGCTGGTGGGCCATAGTCACCACTTGACGCGTTGCTTCGATATTTTCTTCTAAGGGTAATCGCGAACCATCAACCATTACCGAATGATAGCCCAGATCGATAGCTTGCTTAATGACGGACAAATAATCAACCCGCTGATCGTCTTCATCAATTACAGGTACATGATCAAGATGCAAGCGCACATGGTCAGGATTCTGCCAGCGGGCGAACTCCTCGGCGACAGCGTCGGGGCCACCGGCTTCAAACTTAAACCACTCCAGTCGCGCTGTTTCGATCAAGGCAAAGCTGTTCAGATCGACCACAGCTCTCACAACGGGTTCAAGCATAGGCAAGTAAGGGACATTAAAGGCTGGTATCGCTACCCCTGCTTTTACTGCATTCTGGACAATGTTTTTGATTTCAGACATTTTACACCTCCTGTGTGTGGTCCAATAATATTGAAACAAGATGCTTTTAGGGTTTTCTTTGTGTATACGATGGTGACGCTAACGTGGTGATGACAACTATTCATGCCAACAGTCATCAAGAGATAGAGTATACATTTATCGTCTTTTTCTCCATAATTGAAGGCTAATACTCTGTCTGAGGTGTTACTTTTTTACTTCGTTTATTAGTAATTTTTTAGAACGAATGTTTCAGGGGTGCGGGTTGGTTTCGTACCCCGTTATTTTTTAATCAAAGTTTATGGATTGCTCTATAGCCTGAATTTCAGCCAACGTTTGGGCCGCATCAAGCGCATTTTCAATGCGATCAAGTTCGGTCACAATGGCTGATATTCTCCCTTGGATGGTGCGCCAGCGGGTAAATAAGCTCTCTAGAGTATCGCGTAGGGGTAGTGCTCTCCGAGCGGCGATGGCTGCTGATATAACATATACATTAGCAGATGGGTTGGTTGGTCGTCCTGCCTGGGCGTAGTGGGTTATCTCTGTGTTGAGCATTATGGCCCGGACATAGTTACCAGATATCAGATTGTCAATCTGGTTTTCGGCGTCCTGGGCTAGCTGCTGGGCGCGGCTCATAACAACGTTTTTTGCTCTGGTCAGAAGCGCAGCTTGAAACGCAGGGGATGAAATGTAAGTCTCAACCTGTTCAATCGTCGGCTGTGGATCGGGTAAATTCCAGGCAGTTATAACCGTGCTTGTTTCTCCGGTATCGGGGTCTGGCACTTCCTCAATCACGAAATCAACCAGCGGTTGGGCGTTGTAGTAATGGGCAATGGCTAAGGCGATGTAGTTCATGCGGTTATATTCCTATTGTGGGGGTTGCCCCTAATCGTTCGACTTCAAGTAGTGACCTATCCAAAATGACCGTGCCACCCACATCACTATAAATCTGCAAATAAACATATTCAGTGCCGACCACCTCTATTGTTTTTTCAACGCTTACGGTAATCCTGCCGCCATTACTCAAAACATCTGATTGGCGAGTGAACCTACTAGGAATATCTTCACTACCACCAACATTCAAACGGACTTGCAAGAGGTTACATGCTGATCCGGTATTGTTGTAGTAGTACACCTTTCCCACAACCCGGTAAACACCATCGTCAAGCATATTGATATTTGTATTATTGCTTGAAAATGCGTCATAACCACCCACGTCCTCATTTTTCGATCCGTTGGTATTGAAATTGACGACTGACCACCCCCCGCTCGATATGCTTTGATTACCACTACCGCGTATGCGATAGAAACCAACCAGACCAGCGAGCAGGGCATCAACCTCGCTTTCGGTGTAATAGCGGCTGTCGTGATTGTGGTTTGTGTCCGACTTACCAGCGAGCAGGGCATCAACCTCGGTTTCAGTGTAATAGCGGCTGTCGTGATTGTGGTTTGTGTCTGACTTACCAGCGAGCAACCCATCAACCTCAGTTTCGGTGTAATACCGGTCATCATGGTCGTGTCCAACGTCCGATTTACCCCCCAGCAGGGCATCAACCTCGCTTTCAGTGTAGTAAAGGTCATCGTGGTTATGTTCAGGCAAGCCACCCCAGTAGCCCAACTCATCCCAAGCAGTTACACCGTCACCCACCTTAAAAAGCTGCGTGTCTGTCTCCAAACCGATTTCACCAGCAGCCAAAACCGGGTTGCTAGCTGTCCAATTTACGGCCGTATCGCCGCGTGTTTGGACCGTGACCCCGTTGCCGTTGATGGTTACGTACTGACTTTCCTTGTTGATGCCGTTGAGCATATCACGTAAGCGCCGCTCGGTGTAGAAATCACGCTGCAAGCAGGCTAAAAGCTTGTCGTAATCGCTCATTCTGTGATCACCTTAACGCTATCTGTTTGGATGGTGGCATACTTCCCGAATGAGTTTGAGCCACGATAGTACTTAATTTGGATGTATCGAACATTTTGCATTGTTGCCAGGGGTATGATCCGTTCGTGCCAGTCTCCATCATCAAGATCACTGTTGTTCGTGTACGCTTCTCCACCACTTACCCAATCATCGTTTATATCCTCTTTGACGTTGACAGCGATTTTGTAAAACCTTCGGGTATAATCGGTGGGGCTGGTAACACGAATACGACAAACAACCTGGATAACATCATTGTAAACCTGTCCAAAATCGGCGGCGATAACGGTAAATGTGTTGTTACCGGGGTCTTTGAGTTCCATGTACAGGTCATCTGGGGCAAGGAGCATATTATTTTGGTCGTAAATTAACGCAGGATCAGATGATCCTGGCGACAGATCTATATTGTCGATTGCTACCAAATAACCCTCACCGGAACCGCCAACACACTTATCAAGGGCATAATATGCTAGATCGACATCTTGGACAAAGAGTAAATCAAGTACGCCGTCACCATCAGTACGAGGCTTTATCAAAGCGTCCAGGGCTTGTAACATCCAGCTTTTTGCATCTTCATCGGTTACGTTGGTTGTTATCCAATCTCTAAGGGGTTGAAGAGCCGTATAAGCTGCGGTGACATCGGATGCCGATGCGATTGCAGATTGCAGGGTTGTATCATTGGCGTGGATGTATTGAGCAAAATCGTAAAATTCGGACATATCAGCCGTATGGACAAATAGCACAAATTCCGTGTAGGTGAATTCAGTCAGGGCGTTGAGGTAAGATTGATAGTTATAAGCGCGTTCCTTGATTTTGCGGGGTGTAGCAAGGTTATTTGATAGGTAGCGATATATGTCGGGTCGATCATTGTCAAACCAGTTGAAATTATACCAATAGCCACGTGTGGCATAAACCGCTTCCATCGCTACTGCAAGCTGATCAATGATGTACCAGGCCGCTTGACAACGCTCTTGACTTCCGGCTTGAATGTCTGCGTCTTGAGATACACCACCGCAACACACTGTTGTGATACCTGCCAGATAATCCTCATCGAAGGTCGGCCACACATCGGCTGTCCAGAAGAGAAGCCCAAGTAATTCACGTGGCATAAAGCCTAAAATGAGCGCTTCCTGCTCCGGGGTCAAGTCCGTTATCTGGTCATCGATAACATTCTGATATGCTTGTATCCCACCTTCAACCGTCGTTGCCCTGGATAGCTGACATATAATTTCACTCTGGTATACCCTGACTTTTGCTAAGGCATCTTGTAAAAGCGACTGCGTGATGAGTTCAGCATGAACCTGGGCTAGTGACGTGATCAGCGACGTAGCCATAGCATACGTCAAGAACGAAATCACCGCGTCCGATGGATCGGGGCCGCCGATGAACAAGCCGAAAACACCTGCTACACCAGCAGCAGCTGGCTCCAAATAACCAGCCAACCACGGCACAGCGGCAATGATGTATTCCATATTTTGTATACCGCCCACGACAATTGAACCCTGGTACGTAGTTGCTAGCCATTCAAGCCAACCATCAGTCCAATCATACAGCCAAACAGATACTTTACACTGCCTATCCGATAAACCACTGGTAGGCGTAAAATAACCGCTTGGGGGGCCGCTGGGATCGTTCGGTCCACCTGATGGCCCAGGAGTGGTTGGCGTGGTTGGGGTAGGCGAACTAGTACTACCGCCACATCCACAATTTTTAATATTTATGGTAACATTACTCATATGTACAGACCTCCAAAAGAACCAATTCAAAAACCAATAAATAGCAATACAGAGCAACCAAGCTTTGGTGAAAAGTTTATGGAAGCCGGAAAACGGGGCGCTGCAATTTTGTTCTGGATACAGGTTGCAAAATGGATTTGGGACATGGTCTTTGATATCCTGATTGCAATTGCTTCGCGCTAAACCGCCCCATTAACAGGCTAGCAATCCTCTTCATCGATTGTGATCGTCTGTTCTTCCACGTCGCCACAATCACAATCCTCTTCATCACAGCAGCCGTTTATGTTGTTGACGTTGATAACCGTTTGAGCTTCTTTGATGGCCGCTGCAATAACTTGCAAGTGCCTTTCAACGTCTGTTGTGTCGATATTGGTCACGCTCGACAATTCCAGCGCAGTGATCGCGGTTTCGATGTCGGTTAATTTTTGCTCCACACCGGACATATCGATATCGACATTGGTCACGCTCGACAATTCCAGGTCAGCAACCACAGCGGTTAATTCCCTGATCGCGGCTGCCTGGTCTATGGCTGCGTCTATAAATGCTTGTAAATCACATCCGCTCAAAAGCGTAGCCTCCAATTCTTCCACGAAATCTGTGATATCTTGCCAGGTTTGTTGTGTTGCCGCGTCCCAACCTGAGCGAGGCGAGGACAAGCCCCATACCCAGTGATATTTTGGAAACACCGCACACATCTCCCGTAACAGTGATAATTGACGGTGATCCAGGGCCAGCAGATAGCAAGAACCGGGATCGTCCAAAAAAATAGCGTGAAACTGTTTGCCGGGGTGAAATGTGTAATTTTCCCTATCACGCGATTTGTCATACTTGGGGTTTGACATCGATCCTCAGATTTGACACAATATTTAAAATGCCCATATGGGCATTCGATTACCCTATCAATTCCTCTTGCTATGCTATAGCAACTTAAGGGCCGGTTAGTTCCTCGATGGCCGCTGTTAAAAAGTCCTCAGCTTCCGACCATTCACTATCACTCAATGGCTCAATGCCCTGCTGCCAGTTCTCGCGCTCCTCTGCTTTAATCAGGGCCGCCAGACACATGGCAATAGTAGCCGGAGACAATACCCGGATTACGGGGGTTGTTGGTTCATTGCGAAGTTGATCAAGATAAAAAGTTGGCATAATAAAAAACAGGGGGAAGCACAAACGCTTTCCCCCTTGCTATTTAAATTTTGTGATTAACGGTTAACCTTGCCGGTTACCTTGTCATCTTCGTGCCAGGTTTCAGAAATTTCCTGACCATCAGACACATAGAAAGAGCCAGCAACGTTAGCAATACCCGCGCCATCGTCGAACCATTCCAGAAATGCTTTAAGATCGGCATTAGCACCATTGACGTTATAACCGCTTTTGAGGGCTGCTTTAAGGGCCGGTAGGTTGAATGTGTAATAGCGACCATCGCCTAATTTGACTTTAACGGATGCGGTTTCCGCCACGCTGGAATTGGTCTCGGCTGCGATTGCGGTGAAGGCTGTGCTGCGACGCGTGATCAGCAAGTCAACCACGGTTAATTGTGTGATTGCTTGCAAGTCATCAGCCAACGAAACACAATCAGCGTCAAGGATACCCGATTTCATTTCAAATTTCTTGGTGGTTTGCAAACCGTTAGCGTCTTCCAGAACGACGGTGCAATACCCAGCCGGTAAGGTTCCTGCTGGTCTGTCTGCCATGATAAAACTCCTTATTTACTAATAATAGGTTGGTTGATATGGAACGTACGTTCTAAAAATTGTACCAAGAGTTTGCAGGCATGACAATTGGAACCACCAAATCTACGAAAACCAGCCAGATAGCCAACCAATTAGCAGGGCCGTGCTTATACCGGTAATGATTTTGAAGGCCCACATTCCTATGGCGTCGTGATCCTCAAGCGTGTCGAGGCGCTTTTCAAGGTCTTGTATGCCCTCGGAAAGCGATGCTACCTGTAAGCGCAGCGTATCAAAGCGGGTTTTGTCAACCTGGTTGGTTGATATTGCATTCATTTCTTTCTCCAATGCCCTGAATTGAACTTCCAGAAATTCCTTTAGTGAGATGCGTTCGGTTTCGCTCATAATCCAGTCCTATAGCTCAAGTGTTCTAATATGGATTTTAGCCGATTTCAGCCGATATAGGTACTGTTGGTTATTTTTTTAGGTTAAAAGGCTTAGAGGGGCAAAATAAAAGCCCGTTGTTTGGGTGAACAACGAGCTGAACAAAGGAGGGAAATAAACACCCAGGCCAGGGGGTGTAAGGAACGTGAATTTAGTATAGCACAAATAGAACAAGAGTTCTATAGGCTTTTTTGGTTAGATGGGAAATTACTTGATGGGGCCAAACTCTTTGCGGTCGATACCTAACTGTTTCAGGATGCCGCGCACCGTTCCGGGGGGAATATCTTTGTTGCCATAATCCGATATGACGGCCTTTTTGTTCGTTTTGGGGTTGAACCAAACTTCGTGACTACCGCTTGCCTGTCTTTCAAACTCACAGCCTAGATTTTTCAACTTCTTGACCATCTGTCGATAACGCATCAGGCAGGTACTAGCCCGTGAATGGGTACGATCATTTCAAGGTTGTTATCCTCAGATGGTTGTTGTAACGCTGCCGGTCTAGCCTCGCCGCGACTGTCGAGATAGCTCACTAAGGTCTCTATCGCGTCTTGGACATTCAGCACGATTTCACGTAGATCGTGACCGTAAGTGAATATCTCAGGCACATCAGGGCTGGTCACCGTATAAAACTGGCTGCCCTCATCCCACTCCACATTTAACCGAATTCGATATGTCGTTGCCATTGTTTTTCCCCTCGGCTTTGTATGATTTGCCTGTAATTTTACACCAAACGGCAATGCACAACAAATAGAACAAGAGTTCTATAGGCCGCTATTGACTTTCGGCCTATAGGGTGATAAGATTATTGGCAGTTTTACCCGCCAAAGTATGTACCTTTTTTGCGTTTAATCGCAACAAACATAATATCTAAACGCAGACAAAGCGCCTATGTTGTCCTGGGTACATACCTTGGCGGGTTCCTTACCTTTTGGACAACATAGGCGCTTTGTATTTATAAACATAATATAAAGGAACCCGCCAAATGTCCACAAACTTTTCTGTAAATGGTACTAACGTACCAACGCACCTGAAACGTATGCACGCTAATGGTGCTAATGCAACAAAACGCCCCAGCGATGAGATCGACATTATGATCGCCTCGCTAACCCACATCATTAAAATTTCCCCTGATCCCGACATTGCAGAGTATTACCGAGGCGCACTGACAGCCCTGCTGTGGGTGCGGCATCCCCTGTCCTACATCGAAGCCGGTCAAATGGCTAAGGAATTGATTAGGGGGTATCGCAATGTCTAATTCTAATGCCCACAAGAAATTTATGGAATGGTTATCCTCTCAAGATGTAACCCTATATGACTGGCAAAAATTAGCCGTAAACTCCATATACAGCCTGAGCGAAAAAGACGTCTGTGAACTGGTTTCTGCCTTAGCCGAATATGACAAATGGGGTGATGACTACACTCCAAACGAATTCGTTCACGAATACGGTATTGAACTTAATAGAAAGCAGGCAGAGATAGCAGATCACATCACCAGCCAAAAGCAATGCACTGGAAAGACGGTTTTAATCAACTTGCTTTACCGCTACGTCTCCGAAGAAATAGAGGGGTGTAATGATGTCTAAACGCAAACTAATCACACATTTTGAACAGCAGGCCAACAATGCCATTGACGCGCTGTTCAACTGGCGCTCTCTGCTGCGCACGTGGCAAAACGATCCCCGCCTCATTCCCGATGATATGTTTATGGCCCATCTCGATGATTTAGCCGAAGTCGGTTTGCTCGAATTTGTTGACGGGTCCGATCTAGATCGTCTCCGCGAGTTAATGACCGGTCAGGAGGTGTAATGATGTCGCCTGAGCAAGAAACCGGATTGATTGGTGAACGCTGGGTTATAAAAGAGCTAAGGCGACGCGGGTACAAACCAGAAATTGACCCCGACTTTTTCACAAAAAACTGTGATTTACGAGTGAATGGGCTGCCGATAGAAGTTAAGTACGCAAGGCCAACAACCCGCAAGCAGATTAGCACCAGCGGCAACGCCATATACTTGACGCGCTGGCAATGGTCGATATCTGCAACCGCTGCTGAAATGCGCGGTGAGTGGGTTTGTATCCTGCTGGCCCAGACAGCCAAAAAGATTGTGCCTTATGTGGTCCCAGGCTCTCAAATTGGCGAGCGGTCACACATCCAAATTACCAGTCACCCCGACAAATACAAGGGCTGGTTGAACCGGTATCGTAACGCCTGGGACGTGATCGACTACTTAAGCCAGTCAACCTATCTCGATGATGGGCCAACATACGAACAGTGGTCAAGGGTTGCAGCATGAAACGGTCGATAACTGTATCATCACAATTTGACACGGTTCATGTAACTGTAACCCGAAGCATCCATACAAAAAAGGGGGTCATGATGAACATGCGCCAATATCACCCCAAACGATCTAGCCTATTCCGTATTGAGCATATTCTCCACGGGAAAACACCGGTCTATCTACGCCTGACAAGAACAGGGGTAACCATCCTTTACGACGTGTCAAAAAATGGGGGGGGTAATGGGTCGCCGCGCTAAATCAGACAAATCACAATCAGAACTCATACAGGATGATTTGAAACAACTTGGCTACGATTTCAGGATAAACGATCTTGATGATGGGTTGGAATTTAGCTCAGTATCAATGGGGGGTAAGTGGCTCAGGCTCACAGACGTCTTTGAAGCCGTAATACGCACACAGTTACGTGATCAGGGCTACGGCAAAAAGGGCAAGCCCGGACTGGCAGCCGTTAGAGACACAATAACCACTTGGGCCAACCGTAACCGCTACAACCCCATAAAATCCTACTTTGAAACGCTGGCCAGCAAATATCAGCCCGTTGAAAGCGGTGCTTATGAAATCCCATCCATAGCCGTTTACTTTGAAAATCCGGACGGGATGTTCAAAGACTGGTTGTTCAAATGGATGGTGGGATCGATTGCCAAGCTTTTCGATGGGCAGCGAAACCCCATGCTCGTGCTGGTTGGTCCCCAAAATATGGGTAAGTCATTTTTCACAGAATGGCTATGCCCTGTTAAGGGTCACTTTCTGCGAGACAGTATCAACCCCGATGATAAGGACAGCCATATCCGGTTGACCGATGTTTTCTTGTGGGAAGTTGAAGAGCTTGGAGCGACAACCCGCCGCGCTGATATCGAGAGCCTGAAAGCCTTCATCACCCGCGATGAAGTAAAAAAGCGGCCAGCCTATGGGCGGCATAGGGTAGACAAGCCTGCTACGTGCAGCTTTATAGGTACGGTTAACCATGATGGGGCTGGTTTCCTGAATGACCCAACAGGCTCCACGCGCTTTTTGTCCTGTGAGATAAACGCTATCAACTTCGACTACAGCAAAGACGTGGACGTTAACAAGCTGTGGTCAGAGGCGTTTTGGTATTACAAGCATGTTCCAGGCTCATGGAAGTTGGATGAATGGCAGCGAGCCAAGCGCAATGAGATAAACGCGCTGTATGAGGTGCCCAGCGCCCTGGCTGATGTTATCAGCGACCTGTACGAAGTCACTGGCAGCGGTCAAGACTTCGTTGCAACCCAGGAAATCAGGAGTGCAATAGATCTCCATTACAAAGTCAGCAACGAACAGCTATTCTACCGTGAGCTTAAGCGGGTTATGAAAAGGCTCGAAGTACAGGACGCCAGGGGGTCATATTCCAATGGTGATGAGCACCGGAGAGGGTATAAAGGCATAAAAAGACGAAGTATTTAAAAAGTTTGCTGGCATGCCGGTTTTGGTGGCATGAAGCGGCTTTTTCTGGTAAGTGCCGGCATGCGCTGGCATGGAAAAATGACAAGAAAATAGGCGTCAGGGCTGCTAAGGGGGTTCATGCCAGCATGCCACTCATGCCACCAATTTTTAAACATTTCTTGGCATTTGCACCTTTTCAACAAAAAAGGCTCGAAAAATGGGGTTTTTGGTGGCTTATTTTGACAGCCACTTACCCCCCATTGATACCGAGCCTAAACCAACAAATAAAAAAAGCGCCCGGTAAACCGAACGCTTTTTCAGGGGCCAAATGACCCCCCATTGATGATAGGAGTATATCACATGTCGAAAGTCATTGCAATAAAAAACACGATTAAGATCGCGCCGTTTGTGGCACCTTACACGCTGGGGTTGAGACAGGGCCGCAATGAGCGATATTTCACCGGTTGGTGTCCGTTTCATCAGCCCAGCAAAGGGTTAAGGCGTCAATTCTGGGTGGATAGTCGTATGGGACTTTGTAACTGCTTCAATCCCCGCTGTGCTGCCCCCCTGCCTATGGATGTAATCAATTTCTACGCCCGTGTGAAGGGTATTGCCTTACACGAAGCGATTGAGGAATTATGGGAGCAAGTGAAATGAGTAAGAGAAAAGCGATAATGGAATTTTTGGGCAAAGCAACAAATTCTTTTTACGTGTTTTGCTATAGGTGCAATGAATGGAGATCCTTGAGGGAATTAGTCAAAAACGTTTATGACAGCGGTGACGATCTTGCTTATTGTCCTGTTTGCAAGAGCTTGCTTTTTAGGGTTAATAGATGGGATAAGGAGACAGACAGTAATGATTGAGAACGCCTACACTGACAAAATGCTAATGACCTTGCCTAATAAGCAGGTTGTAGAAGTAGAATTTTCGTTTCTGGTTGATGCTCATCGAGCGGCGATTGTGATCCGTGGCCCACATTTGATCTACTTGGAGATAAGAGCGCACCGGGATGCAATGCTTGAAATGCTGGCCGAGGGTGCGAAACGCTTTGAACCGGTAACGGTATCAAAGGCTGCTGCCAGGGCAATGTCAATGCCGGATGAAATGGGCGACCCTGAAACCGCATGGCCCTGGCTCTTGCGGAACATGCCTTGGATTTTCAAGGGCATTGACGTTAAACGCGAGCCATATGCCCATTATCTTGAGAAATCGCCGCAAATGGGGCAAAATGCGTCCCTGCTGGCCGATGTGAAAGCAGTTAGACACCTTGGACCTGATCCCAGCCTGGCAGACATTAGCGAGGTTTTGACAGGCAGCCGGCAGTATGGTGGGTCGGTCTACAAACGGGTAAAAGAGGTTAAAGAGCTGCTCGAAACTACTACTACTACTACCGAACAAGGGCGTGTAGTGCCGTTTGAAGAGAGAAAGGCAGCGTAGTATGAGTAGTAGTAGTAGTTTTTTTGTGACAGGACCAGTGCAAAAATGTGTGACGTATCGAGGGCGGTTAGTCCTGTCTTTGTTCCCAGGCATTGGGCTTTTGGACCGTGCCTTTGAGGAATTAGGGTTTTGTGTTGTCCGTGGACCTGACTTGTTATGGGGCGGTGACATACGCCAATTTCACCCACCAGGTAATCTGTTTTGGGGGATTATAGGCGGTTCGCCGTGCCAAGAATTCAGCGGGTTAAGACGACTTCCGCCTACCGGTTACGGGATAGAAATGCTGTCAGAATTCCTCCGGACGGTCACAGAAGCACAGCCCGAATGGTGGTTACTGGAGAACGTTGCCAGGGTTCCCAGCGTGACTGAGCTGAGCAGCAAGTTTTCTATCGAGGTCGGTCACACCTACGTTACCCAGCGCTTTGAAATTGATCAGGGATGGTACTGCAAAACGCGCCGGCTGCGTCACATTCAGTTTGGCAGCAAGTCTGGTCGGCTGTTAAATGTGTCTCGGCGACCGCTGAATTTAAATTGTGACCCAGCAGCCACGGCCAACGATGATCGCTCATTTCGAGAGCTGTGCAGGCTACAAGGGTTACCTGATGATTTTGACCTGCCTTTCAAGGTTTCAGACAAAAAACGGGTTGTAGGAAACGGAGTACCGTTGCAAATGGGTCGTGTCCTTGCGGTCGCAGTTTTGGAAACGTTCAGCAGCTCGGTCACAGATAACCAATCACGCTGCAAATGTGGCTGTGGTAGAATTGTGACTGGCCGGCGAAAGTATTCAGGTGCAGCCTGTAGGAAACGTGCCCAGAGAAAGCGTGACTTGGACAGGCAAGAAATTTAATTTTCGTATAGTATACAACCCAGGCCAAAAAGGGGATACCGTGAAGAAGAAGCCAAAGCCAAAATACTACTTAAGGCGGTCATTTAACTATGACGACTGGTTCTGTATCTGTCAGGTGAGCAATAATGTTATGGTTGCAGAGATACCGGAAAAGGTGGTTGCTGAATTGGTTTTGGACTTCCTAAACGACCTACCCAGGGGGATGATAGAACGGGCTAAGGTTGGGGTTATCTATAAACACATCAAGAAAAATAAACCGAAGTAAAGCTTTTTTTTGAAATCATTTTACTTCGTTTATTAGAGATTACCCGAAATAAAACTTGTTACTATTGAGATTATCCGTTTTTTATTACTAATTTACTGTAGCCTGGAAAACTTGTGTGTCTGGTGTATTTTCTGGCACTGATCTGAGGATTTGGGAAACGTGCAAACAATCTTTCATAAATGTACGAAAGTTCATGATGGGTTAATTGTGCGCCTAGGCAATAGTGTGGGCCGGCCCCAAACCAAAAAGCTCGGTATTGCGGCGGATATTGCCGCTCTAAGTTGTAATCCATCGCGTTTTCAAAATACGAGTCATTGCGAAGCATATTGACTAACATAATGAGAACTCGTCTATGCGCAATAAACTTCTTGTTGTTTACGGTGGTGTTTTGTTTGACACCATGGACAATGAGCGGCGCAGGTGAAGTGATTCTCAAACCCTCTGAGATAGCCTGTGGTAACAAATTTTGGTTTTGGGCAATGAAACGCCATTTCAAATCATCAATCATGATCGCGGCAATGCGAGGCATGGCGGAGGCAACGGTTTCAGTACCGGCAACAATAAGGGTTACCAACAATGCTTTTGCTTCATCGAATGTCAAACCATCTTCTTTTAGCCTGCTCATAACAGAATTTTTCAAGATATGCTTACTTGTATAATATTCTTCTATCAGTGAGCAGAATTTTTGATAGGCTTTTTCACCTTTCTTCTTCTGAGCAAGGGTTGGATAAATCTGGGTGATGCTCAACATTCTTGTCAATTCGTCACTTAAATCGGCGACCGTTTCAATTAGGGTTTCAAAACCTTTGTGCTTGTGAGACATTCCCATCATATGGCAGCTCAATCTACTCGTACACCTTTTTGCTAACCTGACCAAATCGACCTCTTTATCCTCCTTGATAAACTGAAACTCAGGTGCCAGAGCTTCCTCAACCATTTTCTGTAAATAGTGAGGCTGAAAAATCAAGAGTAACGCGCGTCTGAGATCTCTGTGTTTTTTACCTTCCATGTTAAAGAGAGCCGGAGCCTCACGCCCCATTATCTCAGAGATCAAATACCCCAAGCCGCCGGCGTGAGCCAGACTGAAATTTTCAGTATCCAATAATATTTTCTTGGCAATTTCAATGTCATTGACAAAGTAAGTTTTGTTGAAGGGTAAATAGACAACTCGGCCGAAATAATGACTTGCCATGCCAATGAAATATTGTAAAGGATGGTTGTGCCAATAGAGGGCTACTTCGTGAAAGCGGGCTTTCGGAGTCATGCGTCGTTCTTTGTATAGAGTAAACCAATTGTTTTCTTCATGCGTAAATCCTTATAAAAGGTGATTATAACACGTCTATGTTAACAGCAACTGGTCGATATTATCTTCAAAATTCACTAAGAACAGTAGCGGTAATGACAACAATACTTCCGAGAAAGACACTAAAAAAAGTACGCAATATAACCTATAACCCTAATAATACGGTCATAATTTTCGGTGCCCCGAGAAGTGGCACGACATGGTTGGCTAACATAATTTCTAAGGCAACCCATAGCGAGGTTATTTTTGAACCTTTTTCACCAATGGCAAAGGGTCTCTTTTTGCCAGTAAAATCTGCCACTTCAACGCATTGGGCGAAACCTTATGTTCGTAATAGTGACCAGCTTAATTCCTTATACGATATCGATGCAATCTTAAATGGGCATAACTTAAAGCTTTGGTCAGAAATCGGCAATGTATCTATATTTCCCCGGCAGAACTTAGTTTTAAAGACAATTCACGGTTCGCTTATAATTCCAGAAATATATCAACTGTACCAAAATAAGCTTATTTACATTGAAAGAAATCCCTATGCTGTTGTTTGTTCTCAATTGAATAGTTTTGGTGGAAAACAATACCAATATCTCAATGGGCTGCTTAAAAACCAGCTATTGGTTCAAGACTGGTTAAAACCGTGGTTGCGTGAATTATCTTCAATTCATTGTTTAGTTGAAGAGTATGCGGCAGTTTTGGCGATAGAGACATATATCACGAAAAATAAAATGAAAGGGATTCCTTATAAAAAGGTATCCTATGAATCATTAGTTCTTGATCCTGAAAATCAACTAAAGACTATTCTGGATTGGGTTGCTAAGGCGTATCGATTAGACAATATCAATTTCAACAAACAAAGCTTCACCAGCTTTACCCTCAAGAAGAAAAAACGTGATCTGCTAGACGGCTGGAAAACAACATTGAGTCGCTCGGAAAAAGCTTTAATCAAGAAGTGGCACAATAATTTTGGTTTAGATAACCTCTAATTATTTCTTTTACCCTTTCGTTTTTATAATAGTCCATATGACCGCAATCAACCCAGTAATTTACCCTCGTTTTGTCGAATAATCGGGATATATAGTCAGGGCGACCTTTAATCGTGATAAGTTCCATGTTGTCTCTGCCCGGAATAGGGGCTGATGTTACCGGACCTAACGCAAAAACTGTGATTTTGCATCCACAATCTTGCCGCAGATAGATAAGGCTTTTGACCAGCATCTGCAACCCCAAACTTCCGGTTACGATATAAATTTGACTGCATTGATTTACATAGAGAGACAAATGTTTATAAACCAACTCCCCATACGTTTTGTCTAACAGACTAAGCAGGTATTGATAGCCATTATTAACACTCGCTTGGACTATATTTGGCATTTCAGCCCCAGGATATTGGTGCTTCTTGTTATAGGGAAAATTGGTTTTTAAGGTTGGTATGCCAAAATTTTCAAAAATAGAGAGCAGCGCCCATTGCTCTTCTGTTAGTTCAGAATGCCGCAGAGAACTTTGGCCGGTTAGAATGAATGCGATACATTCCAATTTAGAGCAAGCGAAGCTGTCTTGAGGGTTTAGTGTTGAAAGCAACTTTTTATAGCGGTTCACAAATCTAATCCAAAGTCAGATAATCTACAATGAAACCATTCATACTATTTTTACTCTGTTTTTTTCTGGTAAGTCGAGGGCTAAAATTTATAGCCATACTACGCTTCCTTCATACTGGCGAGAGTCCATCAACAGTTAACCCCTCACTGAGTTTGATTCAGCCTATCTCTAGAGGAGCTACAAACTTGAAAAAAAACTTGGTTTCTCGTTTCAGACAAACAAAAATATCAAACATCCACCATCTTCTCGTTTGTGATGCCCTGGATTTCGAATCAATTAACCTCTGCAAAAAGCTTCAAACTCAATATAACGACAAGCATATCACGCTTTTAATTTTTCCACGAGGAGAAAATGAAGTTGCATCAAAAATTTCTAAGATGAACCTCGCCCTGCAAGTAGCAAAAGGTGAAGTAGTTGGTTTCATTGATGATGACATCGAACTTTACGAGAACTGTCTATTTGATTTAGTCCAGAACTTGTTTGCCCACACGGATACAGGTGTTGTTTTTGGCTTGCCCATAGCCGTGAGCCAGGAAAATATCTGGTCAACGATAAATACAATGTTTGTAAACACGCAAGCCTTTTTTTTATATATCCCCCTAACCTATCTGATAAATCCGTTTACCATTACCGGCCATATATATTTGCTAAAAAGAGACATGTTTGACGAAGTAGGCGGCTTTCTCGAAATGGACAATCAATTTCACGATGATAACGCGTTAGCAGTGCGATTAATGCACCATGGCTATACCTGTTTACAAACTAAAGTTACCTACAAAGTTCATAACTACTTAGCCACAATGGGCTTGCTGAACAAGCAACTAAAAAGATGGTTTATGATGCCCAGAAAATCGATCTTGCAAAACGCCACAGCGTCTCAACAGATAGTTACGTCAATATTATCACTGGACTTCTTTATTCCCTTCTTGGCCCTAATATTGGCTATCACTTCTATGTCGCCTACGACCATTACCAGTTTTGCTTTTATCCTGGCCATCTTTATTCTGATCGACCAAATCCATCTCAAATACAACCTTAAACTCCCCTTCAAAATACAGGATATCCTCCTCTACCCTTTCGTTGTTTGTATTATTCCCTTGATAGTATTGATGACCTTAATTACCCCTAACCCTCATGTCTATTGGCGTGAACAAAAAATAAAACTGAAAGACAAAGGGTTTTTTGAGGTTGTGAAATGAGCCTGCTGCTATCAGCCATTTTGATTATTTTAGAGATTTGTCGCTACTTACTCGTCGAGTTGTTCTTTTTTCGAAAAAAGACAAACACGACGCTCTCAGCGAGAGACACAATTTCGGTTCTCCAGCCCCTATTGAGTGGCGATGCAGAATTGTGGTCCAACCTAAGGCACAACGTAACTGTCGACCAAAACTTAAACACGGAATGGATCTGGTTAGTTGACGCATCGGACAGTAACGGTCTACAGGGCTGCCGGCAGCTAATCAACGATTTTCCGAACAAGAAAATTCGCTTGGTAGTGTGTCCCGCTGCCCCGGAAAACGTTAACCCAAAAGTTTTCAAACTGAACATCGGAGTCCGCGCAACACAAGCAAAATACATTGCCGTCCTTGACGACGATACAATGATTACCCCGCAACTATTAACCGAAAGTATGGCGACGTTAAAATCGGAAGCAGCGGATTTAGTTTTCGGTTTACCCTACTACATCAGTAAATCGACCATATGGTCAAGATTAGTAGCGAGTTTTGTAAACAGCAGCAGCCTGCTGTCATACATTCCCTATACCTTCTTTTTGAAACCATTTACTATAAATGGCATGTATTATATGACCTCAAGACAAACGCTCGTCAGTAACGATGTCTTTAAACAAATCGAAAATGAGCTATGCGATGATTACGCTATTGCACAGTTCTATAGTCTTCGTGGCTTAAAACTCCACCAAACACCGCTGTTACATCCCTTAAACGCCAAAGTCGAATCATTTAGCCAGTTTAGCAAGCTTTTGCGTCGATGGTTCTTATTTCCGATGGTCTCACTGATACCGCAATTAAGCTTTCACCAACTTGCCGTGTTTTTATCATCTATCCTTGTGCCGGTATTTACTATGTGGACCGGCATCACCTTGCTCATTACCGTTCCAAAAACGTCAGCCAGGGTATCCGCATTTTTACTACTTCTAACAAAAACAGGTATATTGGCTTTGGTTAATAAAAGATATCTCAACAATGTTGATTCCGTTTTATCTATGGTCTGTATGCAGCTCATAACACCACTCTACATTTTGTTGGCGTTGATAGGCCCCAGAGAAATCACATGGAGAGACAAACGCATCAAAGTGCTACCCTCAAATAAGATGAGAATAATTTCGTAGGCGGCACTGAATCCATACAACCGGCACATTCTCTACCTTTAATTTTTTTCTATGTCGAAATACTATGCGAAATCTTCACCTCAAAGCAAATGGCATATTTCTACGCCCTGTGATACAATTCCCTTTACCTTAATCCCCAATTCATAAAAACACGGGCACTCCCCGTTAAAAAGTATTAAAGAAAGAAAGTATATGACCACAACCAACCGAGCTTACAAATACTACGATTTTATCACCGCCTTGTTTGTCGCAGTGCTGCTTATCAGCAATATCGCCTCATCCGCCAAAATCATCGACTGGGGCATCTCGATTTTCGGGCTGCCACTTGCCTTTGACGCCGGCACCCTCCTCTTCCCCATCAGCTACATTTTCGGAGATATCCTAACCGAAGTCTACGGCTACAAAAAAGCCCGACGCGTTATCTGGTCCGGCTTTGGCGCGGCCCTGCTGATGGCGCTGACCTTCTGGATCGTCGGCTTGATGCCCGGCGAAGCCTTCTGGCAAGAATACGCCGGCCAAAACGCCTATGATGCTATCTTGGGCGGTGTGGCGACCGGCGGCATTGTCATCGCCAGTCTGGGCGCTTATTTTGCCGGCGAATTTTCAAACAGCTATATTCTGGCCCGCATGAAGGTCGAGATGCAAGGCCGCCAACTGTGGGCGCGAACCATCGGCAGCACGATGGTCGGCGAAGGTGTCGACACCGTTATATTCATTATTTTAGCCGCTCTGTTTGGCGTCTTCCCCTGGGAAATCGTCTCTAGCCTGATCATCGCCAACTACATCTTCAAAGTCGCTATCGAAATACTCTTTACGCCCATCACCTACGCTATCGTCGGCTTTTTGAAGAAATCCGAGCAGGAAGATTATTACGACCGCGAAACCGATTTCAATCCTTTTTCTCTGGCCTCCTAACCCATGTCTGATCCCTTTGAATTTCTTGAACAACTTGAACATGACGATGAAGAAGCCCCGCTGCTGATTGATGACTCGCTGCCTGAGAATCACCGTTCTGGCTTTGTGGCCGTGGTTGGTCGACCAAACGTCGGCAAATCAACCTTAATGAACCGGCTGCTTGGCCAAAAGGTAGCGATTGTCAGCCACAAGCCCCAAACCACACGGAACCAACTGCTGGGTATTCTTACCCTACCCTCCAGCCTCCACCCCCACATCACCGCCCCCGCCCAAATAGTCTTTACCGATACACCTGGCATCCACGTGCCGCATAACAAACTGGGCCAGTTTTTGGTCGATACCGCCCTCGAAACCATCCCCGATGCCGATGTTGTGCTCTGGCTGGTCGACGCCAGCGAGCCGCCCAGCGATGAAGATCGCCTGGTCGCGACGGCCATCGCCGAAGCGCAGGCCAAAATCACCCAACAAGGCGACTCCCCTACCCCGGTGCTCCTGGTTCTCAACAAGGTAGACCTGCTCTCCGCCGAACAGCGGCTCAACATCGAGCAGCCCTTCCTGGCTCTCGCTCCGGTCAACGACTGGTTGGTGACGTCAGCCATTCAGGCCGATGACATGAACAACGTCATTCGCTTGCTCATCGACCACCTCCCGCTTGGCCCGCGCTATTTCCCTGAAGACCAAGTTACTGACCAGCAAACCCGCTTTATGGTCGCCGAACTCATTCGCGAGGCCGCCCTGACCGTGCTGCACCAGGAAGTTCCCCACGCTCTGGCCGTTTATGTAACCGAATTCAAGCACCGCAGCGAAACGATGATCTATATTGGGGCTAATATTGTTGTTGAGCGTAAATCACAAAAAGGAATTGTTATCGGCAACGCCGGCCGCAACCTAAAGCAAATTGGCCAACTGGCCCGCACCCAGATCCAGGAGCTTGTAGGCACCAAAGTCTACCTGGAACTGTGGGTTAAGATCAGGCCCAAGTGGCGCAAGAAAGAGAACGAACTGCGTTGGCTCGGCTATACAAAAAACACCTAAAGGTAAGCCTGATGACTCTGCGTGATAAAACCATCACCCTATTTAAGAAACATTTTTCAACCGACCCGCCCCATTGCTTTCGAGCACCCGGCCGCGTCAATCTCATCGGCGAGCACACCGACTACAACGATGGTTTTGTACTCCCCTGCGCCATCAACTACGAAACCGTGGTCGCCGCCGAACCGCGCGACGATAACCAGGTAACAGTCGTCGCCGCCGACTTCAGAAACGAAGTCAGCACCTTTACTTTGGCTGATGACATCCCCCCCGATCCGGCTAAACCGTGGAGCAGCTATATCCGTGGTGTGGCCTGGGGGTTGATGCAGCGTGGCTACCCTCTACGCGGAGCCAACTTGGTGGTGGCCGGTAATGTTCCCCGTGGGGCTGGTCTCAGTTCGTCGGCTGCTTTGGAAGTGGTTATCGGGGCTGCGCTGGCTCACCTCAACGGTCTCGATCTGGATGGCAAAACGCTCGCGCTCAACGGACAGAAAGCGGAGAATGACTTTGTAGGCGTCAAGTGCGGCATTATGGATCAATTCATCTCGGCCTTAGGCCAGCCCGATCACGCCCTCCTCATCGACTGCCGGAGTTTGGACTACCGGCCCGTGCCCATCCCGACCGGCACGGCCATCATCATCGCCAACAGCAATGTTCAGCGCGGGCTGGTCGACAGCGAATACAACACCCGCCGCCGTGAGTGCGAAACCGCCGCCGTCCATTTTGGCGTTCCGGCCTTGCGCGATGTCCCTGCCGACGTTTTCGCCCTGCATGAGGATGAGCTAGATGAAACGGTCGCCCGCCGGGCCAGACACGTTATCACCGAAAATGCCCGCACCGAAGCCGCCGCCGAAGCCCTGACACGCGGCGATCTGACCCTTATGGGCCGTTTAATGGCTGAGTCCCACGAGTCGATGCGCGATGATTTCGAGATTACCGTTCCGGCTATTGATGCTTTGGTGGAAATTATGAGCGAGGTAATTGGCTCCACTGGTGGAGCACGTATGACCGGCGGCGGATTTGGCGGCTGTGCCGTGGGCCTGGCCCCTCAAGAGATGGTCACCGCCGTCGAGGTTGCCATCGCCGACCGCTACCCGACCGCCACCGGCTTGCAGGCTACCGTCTATGTCTGCCAGGCATCGGCCGGGGTTGGTCAATGTTAACCTGGATTATATAACCGTGTATAACGGCTAGAATCGTCACGGCTTGAAAAGTCAGCGTTTACAGAGTTATCCACAGATTTACACGGATAGTCACTGATTTTTATCTACCCTTTAATAGCATCTGTGAGAATCTGTGTCCATCTGTGAACCCTTAAGGCTTTTAGAACAGGTTCCTACCCCTCCCCCGCCGAGGCCGACCGCCGCCACATATAAACACCGACCACAATCAGCAGAAAGATAAAGGGCAAACCTAGCCCAATAATAAGCCCCGTACTTACCCCGCCGGCAACCGTCTCCGTAAAGGCAACCTCAGCCTCTCCCAGATCATCTTCGATAGTCACTTTGACATCCCAATTCCCGGTCTGTTGCACATCCAGGTGGGCCACATAATCGATGGCGTTGCCCGCATTTTGGTGGGTGGCCTGGCCCACAATCGGTTCGCCGCCGCCGCTGGGCGTCGCCTCAATCTGGACAACGGCATCGCGCAGCGCGGTCTCCCCCTTTGTATCCATCACCCGCACCCACACGCTCATCTGCCCCACCGTAACCGGCAGCGGCGATGTCGCCACCAGCAGCATATAAGGACCGGCCGCCTCATTGTCGACCTGAATTTTACTACCGCCTGTGCCGGGGCCGGAGGCCAAAAGGGGCTGCGCCACCATCAAGAATAAAAGCGCAATCAGTACAACGCCTACCGTAGGGCGTAGTATATAGTGCGTAGTAATCCTTTTTACGGAATACGCACTACGCCCTACCGCTATCCCTCTATTATAAATAGGCAATCTCATACCTCTTATCCTTTATAATCCAATAAACAACACGCTGCCCCGCATCTCCATCGGCTGGAGCATAATCCAGAACGCGAGCAGCAGCAGCAGCACCGCCAGCACAGCCCACGGGATAAAGGCCCGCAGCGCCACATGGCGATCTTTATAATGGTGCAGCGCAATCTGGAAGCCGGTAATCAGCGAGCCAAAAATGCCCAGATACAAAAAGATGGTTTGCAGGGGAAAAAGCCAGCCCGAAGGGACAATCGGCCCCAACTGCCACTGTGCTTCTCCGGCGTACAGGCCAACGTCATTAAGAAACGATTGTGCCACGGGGATAATCGTCAGCGCCCCGGTTAAAAAATGAAAGGCATAATGCGACAGCCACACCCCAAAGCCCAGCGGCACCAGCGCATAACTAAAGCGGCGGATGACAAAGCCAAGCGACTCCTCCCGCCGACCGACCAGCAGCCGGCTGGCCTGCCCGGTGATGGCTAAGACCACCACCGGCACCACCAAAAAGCCCACCCCGAAGATAATCAACAGGCTCGGCAGCTCCGAGGTGGTATTGAGCATGTCAGAAATGGCTTGTTGCAGCGCGTAAACCGGCGTAATCATACCAAAGGCGTTAAGATAAGCCGCGGCCACCAGCACCACCATCAAAGCCGTTAGATCCCAACGCTCGCTAAAGCGACCTAACCCCGCCCGGCGCGGATCAACCCACAACGTCTGCATCGGCAGTCCCACCTTAAGGCCAATGTTGTCGTGGGGGCAGGCATAGACACAGTCCAGGCAAAAGGTGCAGTCCATATTGCTGGACTTTTTCTCTTGAAACAGCCACAGTTCGCAGCCGCGCTGGCCGGTGCGTTGATTACCGGCGATACAATCTTTAGTCTGGCAGCTCTGGCAGGTTTCGGCCCGCCGCACAGCGATTTCAGCCGGCGAGTTGAGCGAGCCGAAAAAGTTAAACTGCCCCAACGGGCAGACGTACTTGCAGAAGGCTGCCCCCTGAAAGAAGGTGTCGACCACCAGCGCCGTTAGAAAATAGCCCACGATAATCCAGGCCGTCAGCCACGGCGAAGCCCACAGATCAAAATATTCGTAGGCAATAAAAAAGATAATCAGCAGCCCCGCCGCCAGCCACTTGTTGCGCAGCGCTTTCGGCACGCTGCCCTGTCGCCCCAACTTGGCCCCCAGCCAGCGCCCAACCTCTCGCGGCAGCATAAACGGGCAGGCCATACAAAATAGATTACCGGCCACCAACAGCGCCAGCACCACCAGCCCCCGGTATTCGACCCAGGCCGATACCGTCGCCAGATTTTTGGGCGCTTGCTGCGGCCCGACCAAACCATCGAACACGATGAAGCCGGTGATAATCAGCAGCACCGTCTGCATCACCCGCCGCGAATAGCGCCAGCGCAAAAATGGCCCGATCAGGGGCCAAGTTAACACATCCTGCACCGTGCGGGGTGACCGACCGGGTTTTTCATTGAGTTGGATGACGATTTCCGAGGGCATAGCACAACCTTTTCGGGAGATTATATCACGCCCACGGGGCGATGCCAAGGCCGTGCCCTCCCCTGCCGCCGTCCCACTCCGGTTTTTGACACACACCGGCCTTGCCGCTAGAATACTGGTGAAATTTTACACAACCTGACACCATTTCACTTTAAGTAAAGTTGTTTGCCAAATACCGGGCATGGGATACAATAGAATCGACTTGACCAAACCCCCGCTGCCGGGTTCAACCCGAACCCCGGCAACCGCCCGAAAACGGGCCACAGGTCACCGCCGATTACCAAGTCCAACTGCGTAAGCCTAACCAACAGGGATGTTGATGACTTTCACTATGCTTCTCTTCATAGCCGCCACCGTTATCCTGGCTGTGGTCAGCCTCTTGCTGGGCCATTCATTGATTCGGGCCTACACCCAAATGGGCCGTCGCCAGGAACCTGACCATCATCTGCGCCCCAGCGTTGTTTTGGAAACCGTCTGGACGCTTATGCCCTTAGGTCTGCTGGTTGTGCTGCTTATTCTCACCTATCAGGCCATCTAGCCTTATCACGGAGCTGCTGTGCCGCATAAATTAACGCTTGGTCGAAACCTACCCACCGTAACCGTTGCCTTTTGCCTGTGGCTGGCGCTGCTGGTCATTACCAGCACCATCGCCGGTCAAACAGATTATGCCGAAACCGCCTGGGCGGCGCTGCTGTACGGCGCTATCGACGGCGTAGCGGCTGTCGCCGTAACCACCGTGGCCTTTTTGGCCTGGCGTTACAACCACCGCTCCCGCTTTTCGATTATGGTCGCTCTGGGAGCAATAATCTTTGCCGCCGCTCAACTTTCACAGCGCTCCGTACCGCTCTGGAACTGGAGCCACCCTCTGGCGCTGGCTCCCCATCTGCTGGTAGCTATGCTGACGCTGGGCGTAGTGCTGGTTCTTATCACGGCCTGGCAGTTACCTACTGCTGCTACCGGCTCCAGCGGCCTGGATCGCAGCCACCGCTTCTTCTGGTGGTCGATTCTGCTGACCGGCCTCAGCTTCTTGATCGTAATTGTCACCGGCTCCGTGGTCACTAACACCGGGGCCGGCGTAGCCTGCCCGGATTGGCCTCTGTGCCGGGGTGAAATCTTCCCGACTACGCCCACCACCGAGGTTATCATCAACCTGCTTCACCGCTTTATGACGGTTGCCTTTGGGGTACTGGTGGCTGCTGTTATTCTGCAAACCCGCCGCTACTACAGCCGTTACCCGCTGATTGCTCGCTGGTCGACGATTTTAGGTTTTACCTTTGTCGGCCAAATTATCGCCGGCGGGCTGTATCCCCTGCTGGGCTACACGCCGCTATTAACCTTTATCCATTTGGGATTATCGGCTGCTATTTGGGGTAGTTTGGTGGTGCTGGCGACCGTCTGCGCCTTAACGCTCGATACGCCCCTGCCCGCCGAAATGGGGCCGACGGCCGAGGCCGGCATGCTCACCTTCAAACAAAAAGCCGGGGTTTACTTCAAACTAACCAAACCGTGGATTATGATCCTGCTGCTGCTGACCACCCTAACGGCGATGGTCATCGCGGCGAAAGGAATGCCCACCCTGCCGCTGCTGCTGCTGACCTTGCTGGGCGGCGCGTTGTCGTCTGGAGGAGCCAGCGTGCTCAACAGCTACGTCGACAGCGATATCGACCAACTTATGTCGCGTACCTCGCGCCGGGCCACGGTCACCGGGCTGGTGACACCCCACGAAACGCTCATTTTTGGGCTGGTGCTCAGCACGCTATCGTTCCTGCTCTTTGCGGCGTTGGTCAACACCCTCAGCGCTATTTTAAGTACATTGGGCATTCTCTACTACGTCTTCTTCTACACGCTCTACCTCAAGCGCAGCACCATCCATAACATCATCATTGGCGGGGCTGCCGGAGCCATTCCGCCGCTGGTGGGTTGGGCCGCCGTTAACAACAATCTGGAGTTAAGCGCCTTCTACCTCTTTGCCATCATCTTCTTCTGGACGCCGCCCCACACCTGGGCCTTGGCGCTGATGGTTGAAAAAGATTACGCCAAAGCCCGCGTCCCGATGCTGCCGGTGATGATTGGCGAAAGGGAGACCACCTACCAAATTCTGCTGTACAGTGCGCTGCTGATTACCATTACCCTGCTGCCCTTTACTTTTGGTATGCTCAGTTGGTTTTATCTGGTGGTCGCTGCTTTGCTGGGCGCGCGCTTTATGCAGCTTGCCTGGCAGTTGTGGCGTAACTACAACAAGGCTCTTAGCCGCAAGCTGTACAAATACTCGCAGTCTTATCTGGCCGTGCTGTTCATCGTTATGGCCATCGACCGCGCCCTCTTTTAACGCTTGCCCTAGCTAGACCGAAAAGGGCAGCAAATGGGTGTGCAGCCCTATCATCTTCCACTGCCCGCTTTCTTTGCAAAACAAGCTGCTAACCCGCAGAAAAACCTCCATGGGGTTCCCTTCGTCATCAAAGTTCTGGCCTTTGACATAGTTGCCGACAACGGCCAGGCTTTCATCGGCCACAATGTGTATCTCTATCGGTTTAACCCAGCCTCCCAGCTTTTGAGCCGCCTGCTTAATCCATTCAGCCCGCACCTGCTGCCAGCCGATGCGGTACTCACCGCCGGTTCCTCGATAGAGGACATCACTGGTGTGCGACCAAATCGCTTCCATCGGTTTTAGGTCGCCGCTAAACATCGCGTTTAAGGCGGCGTGAAACTCAATTACGGCGGCTTTGACAGCGGCTTCATCTGGTGTGGTGTTCAGCACTGTATCGGCGGGCATATCACTATCCTTTCATCAATGGGCTTAACTGAGCGCTTCACAGGGTGACTGTCACGTAAAGGCGGGCGATATGTAACCGTCACCCTGTTTGGTCTGCCAAGTGCGTAAGTCCTATCTCTAATTAAGGGGCGGGGACGCTTTCCGGCATAATTTGGCTTACAAACCGGTAGTTGCCCTGCTGTATCTCCAGAATGGTAACGGCCTTATTTGGAATGGGGTTTTCCGCGCTGAAGGACATCGTTCCGGTTACGCCATCAAACTGCGTGATGGCAGCCAGGGCGCGTTGCACGTCTTCCGGGGCGGCGCTATCGGCCTTGGCCGTGGCCTGGATAAGCAGCCGAGCGGCGTCGTAGCCCAGGGCGGCGAAGGAATCCGGGGTACTGCCGGGATAAGCGGCGGCATAAGCGGCTCGGAAGGCCTGCACCTGGGGGTTGGGATTGTCTGCGCCCAGATAGGCGTGGGTGGTAAAGAAGACGTTATCCACGTCGGCGTACTGCTGCCACAAAGCGCCGGAGTCGAAGCCGTCGCCACCTATAATCGGCGCGGTGAAGAGGGTGCGCAGCCGGCGAGCGGCTTCGGGCGCGTCCTCCGGCCCGGCTGCGACAAAGATGATATCGGCCTCGGCCAGTTGGTCGATGGCCTGGCTCATCGCCGCCAGGTCGCCGCTGGTGTAGCTCTGGCGGGAGAGGATTTGCCCCCCTAACGCCTCAAACCGGGTAGCGAAATAGCCTTGCAGCAGCCGGGTATACGACATCGAGTCATCAAACAAAATCACTGCCGTAGCAGCCGATTGATCGTTGTAGGCCCACTCCGCTGCGGCTGCTGCCTGGACGTTATCGCCAAAGCAGGCCAGGAAGAGCGTGTGGGGCAGTTGGTCGGGCAGCTGTGGCGATGTCGCCCCCGAGGTCAGGAAAAGCCGCCCGTTTTCAGCCGCTACGGGCGCAGCGGCCAGCACCATATCGGTGTCTGACAGCCCTAGAAAGGCGGTAACGTCAGGCTGCTGGGCCATGATGGCGGCTGTCTTTTCGGCCAGGACGGTCGGGTTGCTTTCGCCATCGGCGGTGATGAGGTCTATCGGCCGCCCCAGCACCCCACCGGCCTGATTGGCCTCAGCCACAGCGAGCTGCGCTCCTTGCGCTGAGGGAATATCTAACTGAGCTTGCGGGCCGGTCAGGTTGTAGAGTGCGCCGAGCACAACCGGTTCTGATGCTGTCGGCGGTAGGTCGGCGGGCTTAGCGTCGGCGTACTGCGTATCATTTTGGATGCCGTCTAGCCGAAATTGGTCGATGGTCTCGATCGCGATGGCCAGATTATCAGTTTGGCAGTCGAGGACGTGACCGCCCATCTGGCGATCGTCGCTAATAAAATGAAAATGGTAGCCGGCTACATTCAGCCCACCCATATAATCAGGCAGCCGAAAGCCGATCATATCGCCTTTAACGTTCGACGTCTCAAAGACGGCCTGGTCGGCCAGAGCGTCGGCTAACTGGGGATACGGTTCGCTTTCTTTATGGGGCGCACGCACTGTGAGCTGGGCAAACGTACCGCTTGCCTTGATGGCATAAGGCACATTACCGGCCGGTAACAGCGTGTCCAGATAAGCCTGAAACTGGGAGCAGTCGAACGCCTCTTGCATTGTAAATTCCTGGTCGGCTTCAAAGAAGGTGACGGCCGCGAAGGGCGTTTGCATGGCATCGTCAGCCGGATAGGCCAGGCCATCATCTTTGATTTGATAGACCTGACCATCAACCACAACCATTTCCCCGTCTAAAGCGTTGAAGGTGCCCAGGCCAAAATTGCCGCGCTGCTTTAATGCGCCGATGGTCATCGCCCCGTCATAGACGCCGGCTTGCAGCGCACTTAGGGTTGATGTCTGAAAGAGTGCTTTCTGATTGGCCTCTGTCATGAGCGGTTGGGAAATACAAGCGATCAACAGGGTGGTTAACCCCAGCAGCGCTGTAATAACTGAGAGTACTTTGTGAACCATTCGAATTCTCCGTTCTTATAACCGGCAGCTTGTCGGCCCATGGCTAGACTAAAAAGGGTAGTAAATCGGTATGCAGCCCGATCATCTTCCACTGCTGACCTTGTTTGCGGAACAGGCTGACGGCGCGAATGGAGACCTTCAATGGGTTTCCGGCCGCATCGTAATTTTCGCCTTTGACGTAGTTGCGCACAACGGCCAGGTTCTCGTCTACAGTAATCCGCGTTCGCACGGGTTGTACTGAGCCACCCAGCTTCATGGCCGCTTGTTTGGCCCAATCGGCACGCACTTCCTGCCAGCCGACCCGATACCCACCGGCGGGGCCACGGTAGACAATATCGTCGGTCTGTGACCAGACGGCTTCCATCGGCTTCAGATCGCCGGTAAACATCGCGTTCAACGCCACGTGAAACTCTGCTACGGCGGCTTCAACAGCGGCTTCGTCTAATGTGTTTTTCATAAGGGGATAGATTGACATAGTAAACTCCTTTAATCGTTACGAGAACCGTATCACGTCATTACTGATATAACCGTATCATAACAAATCCGGCGGAGTTTGTCTGTCGCACGATTTGAACAACTTTGTCATACAATCTGTACAAATGAGGGGAAAAGCGTAAGGCTGAGGCGAAGGCTAAGGCTAAGGCGAAGGCTGAGAAGAGGAACGTAGGCTTAGCCTCAGCCTTCGCCTTTTTATAAACTGGATATTACAGCGCGGTATGACCTACTTACTCAATAAGCCCGTGTTCGATGGCGAACTTAACCAGGCTGGGTAAATCGGGTAGGTCGAGTTTGGTGCGGATGCGGCGGCTGTAGGTATGCACCGAACTGGGGGCGATATTGATAATATCGGCGATATCGTTACCGCTTTTGCCTTGCACCAGCAGCTGCAGCACCTCGCGCTCGCGCTCGGAGAGCTTAATCAGCATATTATTGCTGATATCTTCCTCCTGGGGGGTGGGCCGCAGCAGATCGGTGGTTACGTGGCTAACATAGCTTTCCATTTGCGACAGAACTTGCAAGGCGTTCTCCAGATGGGTTACGCTGGGTTTATCGGCGGCGGAATGGTGCAGCTCTTTCACAACGGTCAGGTCGGTCTGGATAACGCTAATGCGGCGGGCAATCTCATCACGCATATCAGAAGCCAATCCCTGCCGATTGGTTTGCTGGCTCTCGATGAGCAGCGTTGTTAAGTTGCGCACCTGTTCACTTTGCTGGCTAACCACATTAAAAAGGTTGTCTTTCTCTTGCTGGTACTGAATACGGCGGTCGATTTCCCCTTGCAGTTTTTGGTTGGCCTCGGCCAGTTCCGCCGTTCGCTGCTGAACTTTCTCCTCAAGCGTTTCGTTGGTCGCTTCCAGCGCTTGCTGCAAATGGCGCACGCTTAAATGGGTTTCAATCCGGGCCAGCAGCTCCACCTCATGGAAGGGCTTAGAGACGTAATCGACGCCTCCCACCTGAAACGCCTGTAGCTTATCAAAGACCTCATCCATCGCGCTCAAGAAGATAACGGGGATGTCATGGCTGGCTTCATGCTCTTTGAGCCGGCGACACACTTCAAAGCCGTCCATATCCGGCATTTTGATATCGAGCAAGATAAGATCGGGCGCTTCCTGCTGGGCTATCATCAAACCCTGAAAGGGATTGAGGATGGGGCGCACCCCATAGCCTTGATTTTTAAGAATGTTGACCAGCAGCCGTAAACTGTCCTGCTGATCGTCAATAATAAGAATGGTTTCTGGTTTAGTCATCGTTTCTTCTCTGAACTACGGCAACAATGTGTAGGTAATCGAAAGCATCGGCCAGGCGGGCCAGGTAGGCGGCCAGGGCCGGTTGCAGCGACCGAATTTCCGCAATGGTGGTCTCAACCGCGTCAAAATCGCCTGATTGGGCCGCACCTTCAAGTTTCGCCCGCAGTGAGGCAGGAATGGCGGCTAAACCGGCAGCGAGCGCAGCCTCATCGAGCGCGGGAGCCGGGGCGGCGGTTGCGGCAGTGTTGGGTGGCGGCTCAAACACCCCTGCCCCATGCTGCCGCAGCACGGCCACAATATCCGCCTCGCCGACGGGCTTGCGCACAATAGCATCGTAGCCGATATTGAGCAACTCGGCCCGCTTTTCGTCATAGCTGCTGGTTGATAAAACGATAATTTGGGGGGTCACGTTATGGGCGGCGTTGGGTTCGGTTCTGATAATTCGCGCTGCTTCGTAGCCATCCATCACCGGCATCCGCAGATCCAGCCAGATGAGGTGCGGGGCAAAGGTCTGCCACAGCTCAACCGCTTGCTGCCCATTGTCCGCCTCCCGAAAGACAAACGCGCCTGGGCCGGACGGGCCAACCTTAACCAGCGCCTGGCGCAACTGCTGCCGGTTGGTGCTGTCGTCATCAACCAGCAGCACCCGACAGCGCCGATCATCGGCTCCGGCCAAGGGTTGCCCGGCCAAAGTTGGATCCGGCTCTTCCGTCGGCGCTGGAAGCACCGTTGAAAGGGATTGCGGCTGCTCATCATCGGCCGGCTCAAAAATCTGATTGATCAAAGCCAGCAGTTGTTCCCCACTGTGAATAATCTCGCGCAAGTAGTTCTGCGTCTCGGCCGGCTGGGCGTCAGGATGCATGGCTAACTGCGAAAAACCGATGATGCCGTTGAGCGGTGTCCGCAGTTCGTGGCGAATATGGGCCAGCAGGGCGCTGTTGGTATAATGCCAAAAGTGCGGATAGCGGGGCGCACAATAGTTAACGCCCTTTGTCGTTGCTACCCACAGCCCCTGGCTGCGGTCTTCAAACAGCCCCACAATGCGGCTGCCCACTAGGCCGGTGGCGTTATCCGGGCCGGGCCGGTAATGGGTCACGCCGGGGCCGCTTTGATCCAGCCGGTTGAGACCATCGGTTGTGGCGATCCAGAGCTGACCGGCCCGATCTTTCATAATATCGGTAACGTGGGGGTGGCTGAGCCGATAGGGGGCGTCGGCCTGAGGGTGGTAATGGCTAAAGACGGCTGTCGTCCGGTCGAAATGGAACAGCCCGGCCCGCTCGGTGCCGATCCACAAGCCGTCGGCCCGGTCACTAACCAGCGCGGTAATCGTGCCATCGCCCAGCTGGTGAGGGGCATCCGGCAAAACGGTGTAACGATCAAACTGGCCGCGCTGCCGGTCAAAGCGGCTTAAACCGCCGCCGTTGTACTGGCCTACCCACAGTCCGCCCGCTTCATCTTCCTGAATACAGGTAATGACGCCGGGGCCAACCGAGGCCGGATCGTTGGGCCGGTGCCGATGGCGGACAGCGGTGCCGTTAGACGGGTCAAACTGATCCAGTT
>JAGRBY010001300.1 GCA_020433835.1 Anaerolineae bacterium
AAATGTGCGCCGTGAAACAGCGAGAAGAATTACCCCCGAAGGGGGGCGTAAATAGGTGTCAATACAACAACTTTCGATCCGAACTGAGTTAGGTCGAACCGAAAGGAACGGCTGAACAGAGCCTCTTAGTAAAGCGGCTTGCGGGGGGCCAGATACCCCCAAAAGGAGTTCGCAACGGCTGGCTTATAAGGTTAAAGCTAAACTGCCTGAACACGAGTTTCCAGGGATGCCTGTATCATCTGCGGGAAGAGGTGGCTGAAACCCGCACCTGGCTAGAGGGGGTGATCCAATTCGCGTCATCCCTCGGACAGAATGATCGGCGTCAAGTTATTCTGATAGACACCCGGTCAGGCCACGCTTCAGTGAGGAGTGGTAAGGAAACGAACGGTGAACCTAAGTGAGCCTAGAGACGTTCTCTTCGTCGGGTTGGTTATAATACTGATGGCATAAAAAAAGCAGAGCCACAATCGGCTCTGCTTTTTCATCCCCCCATTCGCTCCGACTGCCGGACGACGCTCGATAACGCTGGGGGTTCGGCCGGAGACAGCGGCGTAAGTTCCCCTTGATGGCCGGCGGTTTCGGCGGGGTTGCCGTCGGATTATAAAGGAGCGAAATATTGCGCTTCACTGAGGTGTAGCCGAACCTCATAGTGAGTCGCCGTCGATCACTATGAGG
>JAGRBY010001301.1 GCA_020433835.1 Anaerolineae bacterium
GGTGTGGTTGAGGGCCGCTTCTAACCCCTCTTCGACACACTTTTGCCGGGTTCGTTCCACAGTGCGCACGTTGGCACCCAGCGCTTGGGCTATGTCGGCATCTTTCCAACCCCCATTTTCTTGGCCTTCATCGGCCATCAGTAAGATACGCGCCCGTCTGGCTCGTCTGGCTTGGCTTTGCCCTTTGTTTACCAATCCGTTCAATTCTTCACGTTCTTCACTGCTTAATTTTACTTTATATATTTTTGCCGGCATTGCTTCTCCCTTGTTTCTACTTTTGCTGGAACATTGCCACCTTTTACCTTATCCGGCAAATTTTGTTTGCTGAACTACTAAACACAGTATAACATCTGCGAAAATTAGGGTTTCATCTGCGTCCAAGAATTTTTACGCACACCGCAAATGTGGGGCTGATTTTAGCTGTTTTCTCCCCACCCCTTTTTCGAAGCCTATGATCCGGCTAAAAAACGGCTTTGAAAAAAAATTTGGTCGATTTTGCATCCAAAAAGAGCTACAAAGTTTACTTTGTCCCCCCTCGGTAAGCAAAACACCCCGCCGCCGCCCCAAAACTATATTTTCGCTCTTTTCCGGCTCAACAGCGCTTTGACATTTCGGATTATGCCCCCTAGTATAAAGATATAAACCGAACGCCGGCGGTAGATCTGCATTAAAA
>JAGRBY010001302.1 GCA_020433835.1 Anaerolineae bacterium
CTTGCCCACGTTGTCCAGCGGCTCTACCACGGCGGGCAGATCCGGCCCGGGCAGCGTGCCCGTGCGCATCTTCTCCGCGGCGGCGTGGACCGCACTGAGCACCGACTTGTAGCCCGTACAGCGGCAGAAGGTGTCCTTGAGGCAGTGCTTGATCTCATCGTCGGACGGATTGTCGTTCTCGTCCAGCAGCGTCTTGGCCTGCATGATCAGCCCCGGCGTGCAGAACCCGCACTGGGTCGCGCCGTGGGTCACGAAGGCTTCCTGCAAGGGATGCAAATCTCCTAATCTCTCAATCTCTGAATCTCCCTGGTTTTGAGATTGGGAGATTGGGAGATTGGGAGATTGGGCCTCGCGCCACTGGGCGGCCAGGCCTTCGATGGTGAGGATGGTGGCGTTCTGCGCCTTGAAGGCCGGGTAGATGCAGGAATCCACGCTTTGGCCGTTGACGATGACGGTGCAGGCGCCGCATTCGGCTTCGTTGCAGCCGATCTTGGTGCCGGTCAGGCCGAGGTCGTAGCGCAGCACCTGGGCCAGATAGCGGTTGGCAGGGACGTCGAGCGTATGGTCAACGCCGTTGACGGTGAGTTTCAATTGAGGCATAGTCAAGTTTCTCCGGAATCAAGCGCTGGACGCGCGGGCAAAGGCGGTGCGGAGCACACGGTCCAGGAGCACG
>JAGRBY010001303.1 GCA_020433835.1 Anaerolineae bacterium
TGCATCCCATTCAACAGCGGTGGCGGCAGTTCTTGGTGAATGGGCCGCAGCGCTTCTTCGGCGTCCGCCACCGATCCGTTGTAGCAGGAAATCAGGGCACATACCTTCCTGTCCCACAGCTCGCGGGGGAAGGGATCGACCGCCGGTATTGTCTTCACGCCGAAGAAAGTCGACAGCTCTTCAGGAGCCTGGGCGAGAAACGCAGGATACCACTCCATAACCTGTCGCGCTTGGGACAGGTCCCAGAAGATCGGCCCGCCATAGACGGTGCTGACCGGATGGGCTTGGTACACAAAGCTGGTGACGATGCCAAAGTTGCCGCCGCCGCCGCGCAGCGCCCAGAAGAGATCGCTGTGCTGCGTTTTGTTGGCCGTAACAAAGGTGCCATCGGCCAGGACAACGTCGGCCTCCAGCAGATTGTCGATGGTCAGGCCGTGCTTGCGGGTTAGATAACCGTGCCCGCCGCCCAGCGTCAAACCGGCAACACCGGTCGCCGCTACGATCCCGGCCGGAACCGCCAGACCAAAGACGTGCGTGGCGTGATCCATATCGCCCTGGCTACAGCCCGGCTCAACCCGCACGGTGCGGCTGTTCGGGTCGACATGGATGCCCTTCATCAGCGACAGGTCGATAACCAGGCCGCCGTCGCAACTGCCCAGGCCGGCCCCGTT
>JAGRBY010001304.1 GCA_020433835.1 Anaerolineae bacterium
AACAGCAAAACCACAGATTTAAATCCGGATTTTTGGAAAGAAAACGAATCGACAGATGAATTCAAATTATCTGTGCGTATCTGTGGTGATCTGTGTTCATCTGTGGTTACCCTTTGTTCCGGTCAAAGCGTCATTGCTGAGGCCGCACGGTCTGGCCTGGCGTGGCGCCCGTGTGTTCGCCGGCGGCCAGCACTTGCCCGCCGTTGACCCACACATCGCGCACGCCCACGGACAGTTGGTGCGGGTCGGTGAAGGTGGCCCGGTCGCCGATGGTCGCCGGGTCGAAGATGACCACGTCGGCCTGCATGCCTTCGCGCAGCAGGCCCCGGTTGCGGATGTTGAGCCGCTGGGCCACTGCGCCGCTCATCTTGCGCACCGCGTCCTCCAGCGGAATGACGCCTTCGTCGCGCACGTACTTGCCCAGGATGCGCGGATAGCTGCCGTAGGCCCGGGGATGATACGGCCCCATGGGCGCGGCCCACACCGGGTCCAGTCCGCCGGCGTCGGTGCCGATGGTCATCCACGGCTGCTGTAACTGGAGCTTGACGTTCTCCTCGTCCATCATGAAATAGAAGGCGCTGATGCGCTGCTCCTCGCTGAGGAAGAGGTCGAAGGCCGCGTCCACCCAATCCTGGCCGCGCAGCGTGGCGATCTCGGCCAGGGTCTTGCC
>JAGRBY010001305.1 GCA_020433835.1 Anaerolineae bacterium
GATACCGATGTGGACGGTGTTCATTATCACAATGCAGAAATTATTATTCAGCCTTCAGAAAATCGATCATCTGTTGCCGGGGTAATTTTATATTTGTTTTCCCTAATAGGGGTTTTGGCAGGCATTATCTTTTTTATATACAAATTTACACCGGACAATAAATTTAATCGTCGGTTCCTCCTTATTCTCACAGGACTTACCCTGCTTGGCTTGGGATTCCGTTTGTGGATAGCTTGGCAAACCAATCAAAGTTTACCAGACACTCCGGCTCGCTTAACCGGCGATGAGCCTGGTTACGATTATTTGGCTTATGCCCTACTACAGGGAGAGTTCTTTCAGTGGCCCGGACGCACCCCCGTCTATCCGCTGTTTTTAGCCCTATCCTATGCCCTCTTTGGACACTCTTTTGCAGCGGCACTCTATTTTCAAGCAATTATTGGAGCGGCGGCTGTACCATTGTCTTTTCTATTCGCAAATCATTTTTTTAATCAAAAACATTCTCTTGTGGTGGCTGCCGTTATCAGTTTACACCCGGCGCTCAGTCTGCACGTTACCCGTCTTTACAGCGAGGTTATCTATACACCTCTCCTCTTATTAGCCCTGCTGGCGTTAATGGTCGCTCTCAAGTCGGGTGATTGGAAACATTTTGCCTTAGCGGGTGCATTGTTGG
>JAGRBY010001306.1 GCA_020433835.1 Anaerolineae bacterium
CGCCTCCGGAATACCATCTAACCGCGCCTGAAGTTTCTGCTGATACCCGGCCCACTGGCCCACATCGTGATTACCCACCGATGCAAAATAAGGAAAGGACGCCCCTAATTTATCGGTAATCTGCTGATCCCAGGCGTCGGGGTTGTTCACGTAATCAAAATCGCCTTGATGCAGCACCATGGCCGCGCCTTCGCTTTGAATAAGATCAAGCACCGCCTGGGCATCAGAGCCAAGCCCCTGATCGCCGATAAATGCGACGGTGAAATCGGGCGGCGGGTAGGCCGGTTCGTCGGCAGAAAGGTGATGCGGCGCGGCTCCCGGCAGTAAAAGGGCTGTTAAGAGTATCGTGCATAGAGGCCGCAAAAATCGCAGGCAATAAAATAGACGTGGTTTAGCAGCAGAGTTTATCGAGGTGTCATCAGGCAGGTTCATCGTGTAATCCGTATTAGGTAGCACGCATTAGATAGCACAAAAATAATACACACTAGCTTACTTATTTCCAACCATATACCTCCATTGTACCCACTCTCTTCAATTTTTTACAATCACTTTGTAAAGATGATACCGGTCGGGCTATTTTTAATCTCCCCCTCTTACGCAGTTGTGTGTATCTAGCAAGGTGACAGTCACTTATTCATTGAAATTGAGCGTCCGTTTGGCCCATATAGC
>JAGRBY010001307.1 GCA_020433835.1 Anaerolineae bacterium
GCCGTGGCCGTCGCCGCCCAGGCGCTGCGCAACAAGCTGCAAGAAGCCGATTGGCTGCCTCTTCCCTTCCGCGATGTCCTGGCCGGCAAAAATCACCTCCCGGCCAACAAATTAAAACCGCGATTGCTCAAACGCCACGATGGATTTATGGGCCACGGTGCTTATCGCCGCCATTTCTTTGGTGATCGCTCAATGAGCGACGTTATGTGGGCTTTTATGCGCGATCAGGTTCGTTATTCGGCCCCAATGCTCACCATGAAGCGCCGCTGGGATTACAACGCCCACAAGTGAGAAATTTCTTTTCCTTGGAATTACCGTAGGACAAACTTAAGTTTGTCCTACGGTAATTCTATTGCGATGTCGTTTCAATTGATACTGTTTGTGTCTCATGTCATTTCGACGAGCCTGCGAGGAGAAATCCCCTTCATCTTTCACGGCTCTTGCACGTCGGTAGGGATTTCTCGCTCATCCTTCGCTCGAAATGACATTTCCGGGGGCCATTCTCCTCCCTATGTCATTTCGACGAGCCTGCGAGGAGAAATCCTGCCCATCTTTCACGGCTCTTGCACGTCCGTAGGGATTTCTCGCGCATCCTTCGCTCGAAATGACATTTCCGGGGGCCATTCTCCTCTCTATGTAATTTCGACGTGCTTGCGAGGAGAAATCCCC
>JAGRBY010001308.1 GCA_020433835.1 Anaerolineae bacterium
CCCGACGAGTACGCCGACGGCGAGCATTGGGATGACGTGGACTATCTGCTCCCGGCGGCTGTGGTGCGCGTGCGCGTGGACCTGCTCTACCAGACCGCGTCCAAGGAGTACATCGACTTCCTACGGGCCGAAGGCGGCGCGGACGGTGCAACCCTGGGCGCGCTCTGGGACGACGACAAGAGTCCACCCGAGCGCATGGCCACGGCCCGGGCGGCGCTGATCGACGTGGCCTACCTGCCGCTCGTCTACTGACCTGATGATTGCCGTTGTTTCTGACAAATCAATCGCAGATCTGTGCTTTTCTATCTGTGTGCATCTGTGTCTATCTGTGGCTCAGCCTTGTCTTTTTCCGCGGAGTCAGAGATGCGGTCCAAAGGCAGCGCGTGTACCATGATGCCGTTGCCGGTCATGGTCGTCGCCGCCAGCAACGAGTTGAGGATGGCCTCTTCGGTGGCTTCGATACACGCCTGGAACGCCGGGGATATGCGGTCGTTGGGCACGTCGGGATAGGCCCACGTTTGGGCGCGCCGTGCCGGTGTGCGGCCGACGGCCTCATGGGTGGAAAAGGCGATGACGTAGTCGCCCGAGCCGTTGCTCATGGCCGCGCCGGTGCGGGCCAGGCCGGCGAGCGCACGGTGGGCCAGACGCGTCAAGTTGCGGTGGGAGA
>JAGRBY010001309.1 GCA_020433835.1 Anaerolineae bacterium
GGCCACGTCGTCGCCCACATACTGCTCGAAAAGCTGCGCCTCGGGCATCTGGAAGACCAGCCCGACCTGGCGGCGCACGGCGCGCATGTCCACCTTGGGGTCGTTGAGATCCTGGTCGAGGACGACAACCCTGCCGTCATGCGCGCGCAGCAGCCCGTTGAAGTGCTGGATCGCCGTCGACTTGCCGGAGCCCGTATGCCCCAGCACCCCCACGATCTCGCCGGGATAGACGTCGATGTTGATATCGCTGATCGCCATCACCTCCAGCGGCGTGTCGCGCATGTAGTAGTGGACGACGTGCTGGAGAGAAAGAAGAGGAGATTGGGAGATTGGGAGATTGGGAGACTGGGAGAGAGGGAGAGGGGGAGAGGGGGTATCTCTATCTAGTGTGTGGTCCGCGTTCGGATGATCTTCGTTCGCATTGACCATTGATCGTTGACCGTTGACAATTGGCCATTGTCCTTCTTCACAGCAATTCGCCACCGCCTCCGCCACCTCTTCCGGCGTCAGCAGATCGGCTGGGAAGCCAGGGAATTGTTGGTGCATGGCCAGCGCCAACTCGCTCACATGCGGCACATCCAGGTGCAGTTCGCGCAGGCGGTCGATCTGCTGGAAGACCTCACGCGGCGCGCCTTGCAGCGCGATCTGCCCCTCGTCCATGATGA
>JAGRBY010000130.1 GCA_020433835.1 Anaerolineae bacterium
GGATTGTTATCACTGATATTTTTACCTTCATTAGAAATATCAACGGTTAATGATGAGTCAACTGTTTTACCGGCTACATCCTTTTTCTTCGTACTAATGGTCGCGCAGGAGATTTTACTTGGTGTACTCATAGGTTTTGTAACCGGGTTAGTGTTTACTACTATAAGTATATCCGCTAGTATGATGAGTTTACAAATCGGCTTTCGCACAGCGAATTTATTTGATCCCTTTATTAACACTCCTACTTCAGCATTAGAACAATTCTACACCCTATTAGCAATTGCTCTGTTTTTAACTATCAATGGACATCACTTGTTTATCCAAGCATTGGCTCATACATTTCAAGTCGTGCCCATAGGTAGCTTTATTCTAGATCAAATTACAATAAATAAATTGATCATACTAACCGGTGAAATTTTTACTAGTGCCACCCGTATTGCTTTACCGATAATGGGTACACTCCTGCTAGCAGATTTAGGCTTAGGTTTAGTAGCTCGTGCTGTGCCACAAGTTCAGGTGTTTTTCTTAGGTCTACCATTAAAAATTAGCCTCGGTTTGGCAACACTAGCATTTACTTTAGTCTTAACCACTCCGATGATTAAACGACTTTTCTCAGAAATAAATCATCATATCTTAGTCATTGGGGTTAATTAATGTCTGGGGAACGTACCGAAGATCCTACCCCGCTTCGGCGCAGAGAAGCGCGTGAAAAAGGGCAAGTTGCTAAAAGTCCTGAGATAAATTCGGCAGCGATTTTGCTTACCTCTTTTGGATTGTTAAGCATAATTGGTCCACAAACTTATCAGGCTTTACGCATGTTAATGGAGCGTAGTTTTACTACTATTTCAATTGACGACTTTACATTTGGTACATTACAAAGTAGGGGCTTAGCAATTGGAGAGATAATAGCCTGGGCTATAGCACCATTAGTTCTCTGCTTGATGCTGGTAGGTGTAGTTGCTAATATTGGTCAAGTTGGTCTTATGCTTAGTCGGAAGGCAGTTGTCCCCGATTTCAACCGAGTCAATCCTCTGACTGGCTTCAAACGCTTATTTGCTTTACGTAGTCTTGTAGATCTGCTCAAATCCCTATTAAAAATAGTTATTATTGGAGTAGTTGTTTATTCAACATTAAAAAATAATTACCTATCTATCGCAAACACTGGACAGATGAGCTTGGCTGCTGGGATTAGTAACTTGTCTCAGATGGGTGTAACAATGGGTTTGCGTGTGTCCCTTATTATGCTAGCTATTGCTGCTGCTGACTATCTATACCAACGCTGGGAACATGAGAAAAGTCTGAAGATGACCAAACAAGAAGTGCGAGACGAAGCTAAGCAACAAGAAAACCCTCAGCTAAAAAGTCGCATCCGTGCACGTCAGCGTGAGTTAGCTATGAATCGTATGATGGCTGCCATTCCAGAAGCTGATGTGGTAATTACTAATCCTACCCATATTGCTGTGGCTTTGCGTTACAAAAGAGGAGAAATGCAAATACCAAAAGTGGTGGCGAAGGGGCAACGATTAATTGCCGAAAAAATCAAAGAAAAAGCTCGCCAGCATCAGGTACCACAAGTAGAAAATAAACCTTTGGCTAGAGCTTTGTTTAGTACAGTAGAAATTGGTCAGGAAATACCAACCGAACTTTATCAGGCTGTAGCAGAGGTGCTAGCCTTTATTTATCGCTTAAAGTCACCTGTTAAGCAATATCGGTCAATTGGATAAAGGTTATGATAGCGAATACATTGACATCTGCAGGCCTGCGCCGCCTACTAAATAATAGCGATATAGTTTTAGCTATAGCCGTTATCGGTATTGTGGCAATGATGATTATTCCTTTGCCACCAGTGATGTTGGATATTTTATTGGCATTGAATATTGCCATGGCAGTAACCATTATGTTAGTTTCTCTTTATATAGAAAAACCTCTAGATTTTTCAGCCTTTCCTTCGTTACTGCTTATTCTTACCCTTTTTCGTCTAGCCCTAAATATTTCTAGTACCCGATTAATTTTGTTAGAAGGGTATGCAGGTAATGTAATCAACGCCTTTGGTAACTTCGTTGTAGGCGGTAATTATGTAGTAGGTATTGTCGTTTTTCTAATTCTAATGGTGATTCAATTCATCGTTATCACCAACGGTGCCGGGCGTGTGGCTGAAGTGGGTGCCCGTTTTACTTTGGATGCGATGCCCGGCAAACAAATGAGTATTGATGCCGATTTAAACGCTGGTTTGATTACTGAAGACGAAGCCCGAATTCGTCGCAAAGACGTAGAACGTGAGGCAGATTTTTATGGAGCAATGGATGGAGCAAGCAAATTTGTAAAGGGTGATGCTATAGCTGGCCTAATTATTGTAGCCGTAAATATTTTAGGTGGCTTTATTGTAGGTATAGCACAACTTAATCTTTCGCTATTAGAGGCCCTTCAAACCTTTACTCTACTCACTGTCGGTGATGGCTTGGTTTCCCAAATTCCAGCTTTACTTATTAGCACAGCAACCGGTATTATTGTCACTCGCACTGCTACTGATGAGAGTATGGGGAGTGATGTGATTAATCAAATTATTGGCAAACCTCGTGCCTTGATGGTAGCAGGAGGTCTATTACTAGGTTTTGCCATGGTTCCTGGATTACCAAAAATCCCCTTTATTATTATGGGCTTGATTAGTGGTGCGGTAGCCTATATCATTCAACAAGAACAGTACAGTAAAGCTCAGGAAATCGCTGAAGACCCAGCAACATCCACTCCTCCACTATCAGAGTCGGAGACCGCAACTGAGTTGCTTCAAGTCGATACACTAGAAGTTGAAATTGGCTATGGTCTCATTTCGTTAGTCGATTCTGGATCAAATGCCAGCTTACTGAATCGTATTACTATGATTCGTCGTCAAATCGCGCTGGAGATGGGTTTTATACTACCAAAAATTCGTATCAGAGATAATCTTGAACTTCAGCCTAATGTCTATTCCATTAAACTTAGAGGAGCAGAAATTGCCAGCGGTAGCTTAATGCCTGGGCAGTATCTAGCAATGGCGACTTTTCCCTCAGCTGAAAATTTACCAGGCATCCCCACCACCGAACCCGCTTTTGGCCTACCTGCCATTTGGATTGATGGAATACACAAAGAGCGGGCTGAAACCGTAGGTTATACCGTAGTAGATCCTGCTTCTGTGATGGCAACTCACTTGACCGAAGTTATTAAAGCTTACGCTCCTGAAATTTTATCTCGACAAGATACTCGCAATTTGTTAGATAATCTAAAGAAAGATTATCCAGCATTAATTGACGACTTAATACCAAATAATCTGGCTTTAGGCGAAGTGCAAGAGGTACTTAAAAACTTATTACGTGAGCGTGTTTCGATCAGAGATATGGTAACAATCTTAGAGACTATCAGTACCCTAGCTCACAATGGTGTTAAAGACCCTGATTTGCTTAGTGAGTCTACTCGGCGTGTTCTATCTCGTGCTATTTCTAACCAACACCGTATGGCTGATGGAACAATTCACGTTATTACTCTCGGCCCACATGTGGAAAAAATACTGAGCGATGCTCTTGGAGACTTAAGTCAAGGGTTTACATTTAATATTGACCCCCGTCTTGCTCAGCAATTATTGGAAGTGACAGCTAAATATATGGAGCAACTGGCCTCTTTAGGCTACCTCCCAATAGTATTATGTTCCGCAACCATAAGGCTAGCTTTCAAGCGGCTCACCGAACGAGCGCTACCAAACCTAACTGTTCTTTCTTATAGCGAAATTGCGCCTGGAGTGGAAGTTCGTGCCGAAGGCTTAATAAAATTACAGCCGGATGGTCAGATAGGTGAAGCCTGATGCGCCTCAAAAAATATCTTGTCAATGATATGTCTGAAGCTCTCCCACTGATTCGCGCCGACTTAGGACCAGATGCTGTTATTTTGCATACTGAAAAGGTACGACCTGGACTGTTGGGATTGCTACGGCGTCCACGTCTGCAAGTGATGGCTGCGGTGGATAACGATCTTCGAGATTTTCCCCAGCCAATGCCAGCGATTGATAATACTATCCAAGCTATGCAGCAAGAATTATCTGTATTAAAAACAAAACTTGCTCAAGTGAACCAGTCTCAAACCATATCTAAGACAACAGACTATGCTGCTAATCTAGATAGTTGGTATCGGTGCTTGCTTGATGAAGGTGTGTCAGCTCCTTTAGTTAGACAAATTATTAATACTGTCGCTGATGAATTAAGTCATTGGGCAATAGATAATCCTACTGTTCTGAATGAACATCTGCGTTGGCAGTTAGGTCGTCGATTACCGCTATCAATAGCCCCATCGCTACCTTCTAGCCAAGCAAAGGTGTTTTTTATTATTGGTCCTACGGGGGTAGGTAAAACAACTACTCTAGCTAAATTGGCTGCTACGTTTTCTAAAACTTCTCGCATTAAAATTATAACTATTGATACTTTTCGGGTGGGTGCTATCTTGCAAATGACGACATTCGCCGAAGTATTAGGAGTGCCTATAGAAATAGCCTACACTCCGCAGCAACTTGCTTTACAAGTCGAACAAAATCGCCCCTACCAAGACTTAATTTTAATTGATACACCTGGTCGTAGTCCACAGGCTAACGAACAAGTATCAGCTTTAGCTGAGTATTTGAGCGCAATTCCTGATAAACTTGTTTATTTAGCCTTGAGTGCTAACGCTAAAAATGAAGATATGCAAAAAGCCGTTGAAACATTTAATATAATGTCACCAAGTGGCCTTATTTTTACTAAAGTTGATGAAACTGTTTCCTTAGGAGCGGCCTTTAGTTTAGCCTGTCAAACAGGATTGGCTGTTAACTATATAACTACCGGTCAATGTGTACCCGAGGATATTGAAACAACCCCCCATGATTATATGATCAATCTATTACTTAAGTCTAACATACGTCGTTTAAAAAATAATTCACCGGTCGCTACCCTAACGCCTCAGCATTTTAGCTGGAGTAAAAATCATGAATTACAACACCAATTCATTAATGGTTAACACACAATTTTCAAATATTCAGCCTTTTCGTAGCCGAGTTCTTGCAGTTGTTAGTGGTAAAGGCGGTGTTGGAAAAACAAATGTTGCTGTTAACCTTGGATTATCTTTAGCTCGTCGAGGACTACGAGTCGCTTTGCTTGATGCTGATTTGGGGACAGCTAATGTAGATGTTGTGTTGGGAATTAATCCCCGATACCATCTTCAGCATGTTGTTACTAGACAAAAGTCATTAGCAGAAATCATTGTAGAAGGGCCTTTTGGTTTGCAGGTAATTCCAGGTGCCTCTGGGCTGCCCGATCTGGCTGATTTGCCCGAAATACAACGCCAAATGCTATTGGAGGCTTTGTTAGTGCTTGATGGTACGGTCGACCTTTTAATTATTGATACTGGAGCCGGTGTAGGTCAGAGTGTAGTCCAATTTGTTCTTGCCGCAGGAGAAATGTTAGTTGTCACTACTCCAGAACCTACTTCTATTACCGATGCTTATGCTTTAATGAAAGTAGTAGCTGGATACCAGATGCCGGTCTCTACTAAATTAGTCATTAATAATGTACAACACCGCAGTGAAGGCGAAGCCACAGGCCATAAACTGGCCACGGTTGCTCATCAATTTTTAGGGCGGCAGGTGGAGGTGTTAGGTGTAATCCCCAGCGATAAAAGTGTTAGAGATGCTGTTAATATGCAATCACCCTTGCTTCAAAGCCGACCTTATTCACCAGCGGCACGAGCTATTAATAACCTTGGTGAACAACTGTGGGTTGGCAGTTCAGAAGGGAAAACAGTTACCAGTGTAGGGAGATTTTTACGGAATATGTTATCACTAAAAATTATGACTGTAGCTATCGTATAGGGGGCTAAGCGATGATAAATTATCAATCAAATTGGGTTTTCAATCTTAGTCTCAAATTTGCTGTCATTATCTGTCTAACAGTTCTGGTCCTTAGCTTAATAATAGGAACAGGACCTCTTACAGCTCTAATACGCAGTAGCGTAGCCTTCATGACTTTCGCTTTTTTGGGATGGGCTACCTCCTTAGTCTGGGATGTACCTCTGGTAGAAGAAGAATTGGTTAAAGATATAAATGACCAGTCTCCAGAGAAAGAGTCTACAGAGAAAGAGATAAAGTTTATAGATAAGGAGCAGTCAATAGCTGTTGATAACAGTAATGATAAGGCCGTAGAAAAAGCATGATTCCAGTTTGTTTTATCTATATAAGAACTATACAGGAAGAATAAGCCCATGGACAATTCGACAGAACTCTGGAGAGATTTTACAAAAAACGGCAATCGCCAAGCTCGCGAAAAGCTTATTATACGCTATGCATCGCTTGTTAAATATGTGGTTGGACGTTTGGCCCTTGGACTACCACCTAGCTTGCAACAAGAAGACTTGATTGGGTATGGTACCTTAGGTTTAATGGAAGCAGTAGATAGATTTGATCCAGAACGTGGTTTCAAGTTTGAAACATTTGCTATGTCGCGTATTCGGGGTCAGATTATCGATACATTACGCCGTTTGGATTGGCTACCACGTTCTATCCATCAGAAGAGCAAGAAAATCGAAAAAGCTGTATCTGTACTTTGCCAGTTGTTAGGGCGACTTCCTACAGATGAAGAAGTAGCTGCTCATTTAGAAATAGACTTAAAGCAATACCATTACTGGTTACGCGACACAAGCTGTACTGTTGTTTCTCTTGATCAACCATTTACTTTTTCTGATGGTGAATATGCCGATCTGTATGAGTCTTTAGAGAATACAAAGTTACCTACACCAACTCAGCACTTGGATGATAAAGAATTGAAAAAACAATTAGCCGAGGCCATTTTGGCTCTTCCCGAAAGAGAACGGCTGATGATTTCGCTCTATTACAATGATGAATTGACAATGAAGGAAATTGGTGAAGTACTGGGTATTTCAGAGTCGCGGGTAAGTCAATTGCATACAAGAGCTGTATTACTATTACGTGGCAAAATGAATAGTAAAACGGAGGCTCCCACATTAATTTACAATAGGAAAACTTCCAGTGTTTCAGTTCACGCTTCAATTTCTTGAGGTTATTTTTCTGGTCGCAACAGCATATATTTATTGGTCAACGCGTAAGTTAATAAAGACTGCCTCGTTAGATACTTCTGCAACCGAAATTACACTTGGCAAAACTCAAGTGGAACTCTCTAATATGACCAATAATCTAACTGAATTATTAGCCGAACTACAATCAGCAAACAATGAGGCTCATCACGATCTAACCATTCGAGGCGATAACCTTGAGCAACTTTTAACTCAGGCCGAAGCTGCTATTACTAATCTTCAATCTTTAATTGAAGTAGCACAAAATATAGACTATCCTAATAAAGGTTACTGTAAGAATAACCAAACTAAAGTTAGTACTGTTGTTGAGTCTCCGGCAACTGAGGAAATTCCTCTGACTCTAGTTCAATTATTAAATACATTTAAAGATGATCTAAACAATGCTGATTGTAGTCACTACACTATAACTTGGACTACAGTTTATACACGTCGGTTTTTGATGTGGTTACATGGAGACGATTGGGGTAAACTTTTACCAAGCAAAATAGAGCCCGCAAAAATAAATAGCTACCTAAACTATTTAATAAATCAAAATTATCAAGCCGATATTATTGAACGAACAAAAATTGCTCTTAGTTATTTTATAGTTTGGATCGATGGCTGGAGCGAACTACCTGCTAATAAACAAGTATTCAAAATTGAACCTCATTCAGCTAATTTACCTGCTGAGTTAACATCTCAAAAAAACATCTTACTCGGAACAAATCGATACCAAAATGTTTTATCTCTTGCCTCACAAGGATTGGATGGCTCAACTATAGCTGCTCAAACAGGATTAGAACAAGAAGCAATTAGATTACTGTTAACAATGGAGACGCCTTCTTTGATAAGCCACTAGATTTATATTAAAATCCTTTTATCAAAAGGAGGTAAAAATGTCTAAATTATTAAAACAATTCGTTGTGGTATTTAGTGTCATGATTTTTGTCAGCACAATAACAGATCAAGTTTCTGCTAATGGTGCGCCCATAAAAATATTTCTTAATTACTTGCCAGAAATCTCGAATTATGGGTCTACTGAGGCAACTGGTACCGCATTAGTAAGCATTGGTGAAGCTTGGGTAGAAATCACCGCTGAAGGGGTACCACAGCTAACTGGTGAACTTTATGAAGCTTGGTTAGTCGGTGCAGAAAATGAGGAAATGATTAGTTTAGGCAAATTTAATGCTAATCCTCAATCCCAAATTGATTATTTTGTAGAACTTGAGCAATTGCCTCAAATTGAGTACAGATTTCTTGTTATTACTGTAGAAGAAGACCCCGATCCGGGTCCCCAAGCGGATAGCAGAAAAACACTGGCAGGTTTCTTTCCAAATCCAGAGTTATTAATTGTTAGTGGAACTCCAACACCTACGTTACCGCCAGGCGTCACACCAACGCCAGGATCACCAGCTACATTACCTGTGACTGGTAATGTGAACTTCGTGGGTAGTATTAGTAGCCTGTTATTTATTGTGGGTATATTGGGTTTGGGAATTGGCATTCTTACCAAAAAATCCAAACTTAAGAGAGGTTCTCAATGATTCGTGGTTTATACACGTCGGCAGCAGGAATGCTAACAAACCTGCTGCGGCACGAAACAATCGTTCATAACTTATCTAACGTAAGAACTATTGGTTACAAAGCCGATAGAGCAACTGTAGAAGATTTTCCCTCACTTTTATTAACAGAAGTAAGAGGGGGTCGGACTAAATTCGAGATTGGACAAGCCGGTACAGGAGTTTCATTAGCATCTCTCAAAACCGATTTTACCAGTGGTCCTCTTAAACTTACCGATAATCCTCTTGACTTTGCTATTGCTGATGAGGGTTTTTTTCGTATACAAACTCAAGAAGGAATTCGTTATACACGTGACGGTCGCTTTCACCGAGATATAGACGGTCGTTTAATTACCGCCAATGGTTACTTAGTACTGGGTGAAAATGGCCCCATTAATTTGCCTGATGGTGCGTTAACTGTTACTCCCCAAGGGGAAGTATTTGTAAACAACGCACAAATTGACCGACTTACTTTGGCTCGATTTGATGATAAAGACAATATAATAAAAGATGGACAAACGACCTTTGCTGCTCGGGATGGGGATCCAGAACTCATGCAATCTCAGGAAATACATATTTATCAAGGCTATCTTGAAGAGTCCAATCTTGACTCAGCTCAAGCGGTTACAGAGATGATGAGTGTTTTGCGTGCTTATCAAGCCAGCCAACGGTTAGTACAATTCCAAGATCAAATTAACGGTCAAGCAGTTAATGAAATAGGGAGAGTTTAATGCCTTCAATTTCACTAACAAGTTTATTGCATATTGCCCGTGCTGGGCTACGCTCACAGCAAACTAGCATCGATGTTGTAGCTAATAATTTTGCTAACATCAACACCATAGGATACAAACGTAGTCGAGCCGAGTTTCATGAGTTGCTCAACGAAAGGTTAGGGGTACCTCCGGAAGATAGCGGCCGTCTATCGGGACAGGCTGCCGGTGCAGTACTGGCTGATAATCAGCGTATATTTAACCAAGGATTAATTCAGCAAAGCGACAACGCGTGGGATTTAGCAATTGAAGGTGAAGGATTTTTTCAGCTACAGATGCCTGATGGCTCTACTGCTTATACACGAGATGGCTCGTTCAGACTGGATGGCGAAGGACAATTAACCAATATAAATGGCTATTTCTTCCTGCCTAATATTACGCTTCCTCCTGATACTGAGCAAACACTTATCAACTCCGATGGAACAGTTATGATTCAACGTCGAGGCGAAACAGAGCCTGAGACTATTGCTACAATCTCGTTAGCTCGTTTTGTCAATAATTCTGGTTTGGAAAAAATTGGAGAGAATCTATTTAAACCTACAGATGCTTCTGGTCAACCCCAATTGGTTCAACCAGGTACTCAAGGATACGGGCAAATAGTGAGCCATGCCCTTGAAGCCTCAAACGTAGAATTGAGTAATGAGGTGGTTGATCTTATTAGTGCACAGCGAGCTTACTCACTAATGGCAAGGGCTGTGGAAACATCTGATGAAATGTTAAGCTTAGCTAACCAACTGCGATAGTTTTACTTGGATTAATATATTAAAATGCTTCGGTCAACCCTAAAGACTTTTAGAGATTTGTCGATAATCTTAATAGAAAATTACTCTTACGGGTCAAGGCTAGAGAGGTACAATTATGATTGATAAAATTCAGTCTAATCCGTTGGCCGGTTATACAAATAGTATCAACCAGGTGAGCAAAAACCAATTAAGTGTTTCCGACGAATCTAATCGTATTGGCAATAAGTCAGCCGAAGTAAAACTATCAAACGATGCATTGATCTTACAACGTGGTATTCAGGCAGTTAAAGAGACCCCCGACGTTCGCCCTAATGTGGTAAAAGCGATTCAACAACAATTAGAAGCTGGAACCTACCAGGTAGATGTAGGAGCGTTGACTGAAAAATTGCTCCCCTTCATGAAGTGAGATATAGATGACAACACCTAATAATAATGTAGAAGAGTTGTATAGAGTGCTTTCGGAGCAAATCCAAACTTACCATCAATTGGTTGAATTAGCCTACCAAGAACGCATTGCGTTAGAAGCTGAAGATTTCTCTCGATTAGCAGATATTACCCAGTTTAAAGAAGGTGTTGTAAAAACCGCTGCCCAATGGGATGATGCTCGTACGAAAATTACAATTCATCTTGCTGACCAGCTAAAAATCTCTAATACCACTTCCTTGCTGGATATTATTACCCAACTTGATAAGGCTGATTTATCAGTAGGGCAGGAAGTAAAAGACCAGTTAAATGAAATACGCCAGGAGTTTGCAAATCTAATGCAACAATTGCTGCTTTTATACAGTGGTAATCGGATACTTCTTGAAGCGGGATTGGTTCGTATTAATGCAACATTCGATTACATTAGTTCAGCAGCCCTATCTGGTGGTGGACACTATACCTCCAAAGGTCGTAGTCAGGTTGCATTTCAAGCTGCTGGCAATATGTTAAACTGGAAAGCCTAATTTTATTAGAGGTTAAGATTTTTCAATACAGAGTGTTGGGAATTTCTAATCCAAAGCCTGCTACCTATATATTTCAAACAAGAAAAAATAAGTGGAGATTCTAAGATGCTCTCGTCTTTTGGCAGCCTAAATACCGCACTCACCACCTTGCATGCTATGCAAAAGTCTATTCAAACGAGTAGCCATAATGTGGCTAACGCTTCTACCCCGGGTTACTCTAGGCAGCAAGCCACTCTAGTTACTGGTACACCCTACACTGTTCCATCTAGTAATCGTTATCATACCTTTGGTCAAATAGGAACTGGGGTGAATGTAGAAAAGATGCAACGCTTTCGCTCTGCGTTTTTGGATAGCCAGATTCGCAATGAAACATTGCGTAAAGAAGGATGGGCGGTGCGTCAAAATGCGCTACAACAAATAGAGGTTTCTTTTAATGAACCTTCCGACACGGGGATTAACAGTCGTCTTAGTTCCTTTTGGTCAGCTTGGAATAACTTGGCTACGACTCCTGATAGCGCAGCTACACGTGGTACCGTGGTCGAGTCTGCGGCCGACCTAACGGCTGCCTTACGGGATACTTATCGACAACTTCAAGATTTTCAAACTGAGTTGGATGATCAGGTGGCAATACAAGTTCAGAGTATCAACGACTTGGCTAACCGGATTGCTGACCTCAATTCTACTATTCGTGATGTTCAAGGGTTAGGTCAGCAACCTAATGATTTGCGCGATGAGCGTGATCTGCTCCTTACGGAATTGGCTGGGTACATTAATATTGACGCGCATGAAGGTGAAAATGGCTCGGTAATGGTCAGCTTAGGTGGTAAGTTACTAGTCATGGATCACATAGCTTCTGAACTAGCCGTAGAGCCAGATGCCGGTAACGGTACTTTAAATCGAATTATTTGGGCAGACACAGGGGCAGTTGTTCAAGTCGCTAGCGTTTCGTTGGAGGGTGGCCTTTCAAATCTCGCGCCTGATCGGTTAGGTGGAAAATTGGGAGGAACACTAATCGCCCGTGACCTTATCTTGCCTGATAAAATGGACGCTTTGGACGATATAGCCGATGCATTAATTAGTTCTGTTAATAACTTGCATCAAACAAGTTATGGATTGGATGGTTCCACAGGATGGGATTTTTTTACTGGAACTGGTGCAAGGGATATTGATGTAAGTAGTGATATCAAAGCTGACCATAATCGTATTGCGGCTTCGGCTTCGGCCGGAGGTGTACCTGGTGACGGTGCAATGGCTCTAGAAATTTCTCGGCTAGAAAATGCTTCTCTTCTTAATAATGGTACAACTACTATTGTCGATTACTATCGGGCAGATATGGCTAAATTAGGACAAGAAGCACAGCAAGCCAACGTAATGTTTACCAATCAGGAATTGTTAGTTCAACATCTAGAAAACCGGCAAGAAGAAATTGCCGGAGTTTCACTTGATGAAGAAACTGTTAACTTACTTCAATATCAACGTACTTATCAGGCTGCTGCTCGTGTAATGACTGTAGTTGATGAAATGCTAGATAAAGTTATAAACGGTATGGGTCTGGTAGGACGCTAAACCAGGAATAGATAATGCGCGTTACACAACAATTACTTAATCAATCAGCTCTTAATGGTATGCAAAATAACTTGCGACGGGTCAAAACACTTCAAGAACAGGCTGCAACTTCTAAAAAAGTAAATCGCCCTGAAGATGACCCATTTGCTGTGGAACAGACACTAGGCTTTCGTAGTCGTATTAAGGCTAGCGAAACAGCTCGTAAAAATATTGCTATGAGCCAAGATTGGCTTGATGCTACTGATAAAGCATTAGGTGACATATCTGATTTGTTGACACGAACTCGCTCATTAGCCTTAAAGGGAGCCAGTGATACTTTAGGGCCAGATGAGAGGCAAGCCTTGGCCACCGAGGTCGACGGAATTATAGAACAGGCTATTGCTATTGGTAATACTCGTCATGGCGATCATTACCTGTTTGCTGGATTTCAAGTTGATACTCAACCTTTTAGTCGTAATCCAGCTACAGGATCTGTTACTTCTACCACTTATAACGGCGACAACGGACAAATAATACGCGAAGTGGAACCGGGCACGGATATGGTTATTAATACGCCAGGCGATACCCTGTTCACAAATGTTTTTAACACCTTTATTAATCTACGTAATACACTGCAGGCCAGCCCCTTCGTTACCAGTGATGTTGCCTCGGTTGCCACAGATTTAGAAGATAAACTTGATAATGTGCTTGATGTTCAAGCAGCTACTGGTACTAAAATTCGTCGTTTAGAAGCCTCTGCTGATCGAATGGAAGCCTCAGAGGTCGGGATGAGAGAACTCTTATCAGATGCTGAAGATACAGATTTGGCCGAAGTAGCTAGCCAGCTAAGTCAACAACAGTTTGTGTATCAAACTGCTTTGGCTGTCAATGGACAAATTTTGAGAACTTCATTATTAGATTATTTGAGGTAGATAAGTACTTTACGCTTTCAAAAAAATAAAATAATCAATCTTCTTACGTTGTATTTATAGGCGAATGGACAAATAGAAAAGGGACCCAAGGCCATTATATTCTATCTGTTCACTCGCCATTCTTTTTATATTAGCACCTGCATTTACGTTTTATTTACTTAACCTTAGCTTTAAAAAAAAAAAAAAAGCCAATTCTGTATGATAGAGTTACTATAGAGTTTTTATAAAGAGGCAAGTAATTATATGACAAAGCAACCAGAGAAAACCGAAGTTTTTGAACAAAGCTTTAATGTTCATTTTCCTGAAGGATTAATTGGGTTGGAAGAATGGCAACATTTTACTTTTATTAGTCGTCCTAC
>JAGRBY010001310.1 GCA_020433835.1 Anaerolineae bacterium
CCAAGGACGTACTCTTGCTCCCACAATGGGATGAGGAGAAAGAGGAGAAGCATGAAGAAGATGCAAAGTTGCAAACTGTAAATAATGATGTTGAGCCAGCAGGCTTAGCCGTTGCGGAATTAGAGATGATGAGTGAGAGCGAGCTAGAAGCGCTCCTGATGATGGAAGTCACAAACATTCAGAAAGGAGAGCGATAGAAGATGACGCAACAATCACCCGCATCCACCTCCCAACGTAAGGCTCTGACGCAAGCCTATCTTGTGATTCAAGACTTAAAAGCGCAATTAAAGGCGGCAGAAGAGGGCAACCGAGAACCCATTGCCATTATCGGCCTGGGCTGCCGTTTTCCAGGCGCCCTAGATCCTGAGGCATTCTGGCAATTGCTGCGCGATGGCGTGGATGCTACACGCGAAATCCCCAAAGAGCGTTGGGACATCGACGCCTACTATGATCCTGCACCGGATACACCGGGCAAAATGAATGTGCGGCGTGGGGCCTTTCTCGATAAAGAGACGATGCCGTGGGGAATTGAGGGGTTCGATGCAGATTTCTTTCGGATCTCGCCCCGCGAAGCAATGAGCATGGATCCACAACAACGTCTCCTCTTGGAAGTGAGTTGGGAAGCCATCGAGAGCGCAGGGATTCCAGCCCACCAATTACGGAAC
>JAGRBY010001311.1 GCA_020433835.1 Anaerolineae bacterium
CAAACAATTGACGGAACTGTGTAAATGCTTCCTTGTGCCGATTGAGGGTTAAGCCCTCCACATTTTCAAATACAAAAAAATGCAAGCCATATTTTTGATTGAGTTCTTTTAGGATTTCAGCATAATGTATCGGTAGTTCTCGTCTAATATCGTGTGCTTTGGGGTGAACATTTCCTCTTGAAAAAGCTTGGCATGGTGGGCCGCCAATAGCTCCTACGATCGGTTCGTCAGATATTCTGTTCTCAATCTTCTGAATTATTTCAGATACAGTTAGTTTAGACAAATCAGCTTGCACCGCAATATTTTTATTACGGTTTGAATTGTAGGTGTCCACCGCAATATGAACTAAGTCATAAGCAACTACGGGCTGGAAACCCGCTTGTTCAAAACCAAGATCAAGGCCTCCACACCCGGAAAACAAACTTAGAATTTTCTTCATTTGCAATGAATCCTTATATAGATAGCACGACTCAACTGATGTTAAAGAGGTTGCGCTCGTTCATGGATTTCAACGCCCATTCCCTATAATCATCAGAATTATAACGCACTGTGGCCAATAATTCAGCACTGAAAGTAATTGCTTGATCTAATAACTTTTTGTCTTTATCCAACAACTTATCGACATCTTCGGTCTGGCTTATCGATTGAATTAACTCCAATGCTT
>JAGRBY010001312.1 GCA_020433835.1 Anaerolineae bacterium
TTGCGTCTTTGGCAACTGTAAAAACATCAGGGCGAAGTTCGAATTGTTCATCCAAGATTATAGTATAGGCATTTTGAAGCTCAGGAAGATTCAAATCAAGGTGAGATGCGTTATTGACATAATCCAAAAACCCTATCCGAAAGAATCTATGCAATTCAAGCATTGCTTTCATTACTCTTTGAAATGCTCTTGAGTTACCTTGCGTTGTTTGCATTTTGTAAGTCCTCGGCTTTAGTAATGACTCCTAAACAGTGGAATTTTTGGAATCTGCCGCCTAACGAAGTAAGGATTCATACGGCGCGGAGTCTTCGGAGCCGCCGTATAATCCTGAGTTGAACGAAGCCGCATCTGACGGCAGCGCTTCTACTTGGAATTTAAGCCTGGGGATTACCTGATAACCACGACCGCTCAGCCCCACGACCAGCGTCATTATAGCAGTTTGGACTGGAAAAGGTCAATCATCCCGCCCGATTTTCCGCCTTTGTTTGGCGCCGTCGACAGCGCCGCCAACAGCGTCATCGAACGCAAAACGACCACCAGGCAGCATGAAACAAACAGCCCGTCTGCGGTTGCTTGTCGTGCGGCAGTTGTCAGCCCACGATGCCACTCAAGGCGGCTGCCAGGGTGAAGCGGAGACCGGCTGTGGTCGCGGCAGCGGTGGCG
>JAGRBY010001313.1 GCA_020433835.1 Anaerolineae bacterium
TGGCGGACTTTACAAAGGACGTCCCCACAAAAGAGAGTTCATCGGGATGAATAGCCAGAATGACAGGGGCATTTTTCTCTTCGGAGGCTTCCATAGCGCCGGTGAGCAGCATATTGCTGCTAATGTTAAACGCCGGCACAGCGAAATGGTGGGCGTGGGCTACTGCCAACAGGTCTTTCATGTTCATTAACATAAGGGTATATTCTCCATTTTAATAATGATATTTAGCTAGAGTGATTTAATAGAGCATTTAGAGTATAGAAAACAGATAATATGCGCAACGTTGAAGGGAGGAGATTGGAGATTAGAGATTGGAGATTAGGAGACTAGGAGATTGGGTTTAGTAAATCCCCTAATCCCCTAATCTCTTAATCTCCTTATCTCCTCCCCCATTGCGTAAATCCTGTTTATTCACAAATTCAGAGCAGTTAGCCTTTCACCGAACCTGCCGACATCCCGGCGATAAAGTAGCGTTGGAAGATCAAGAACAGGATTAGGACCGGTAGCGATCCAAGCACACTCATCGCCATCATTTGGTTCCATTCATACGAATGCTGGCCCATCAGCAATTGAATACCAACGGGAACGGTCCGCATATCGTTGGTTTTGGTTAAGGTCAACGCGAACAGGAATTCGTTCCAGGCCAGCATGAAAGTGTAAAC
>JAGRBY010001314.1 GCA_020433835.1 Anaerolineae bacterium
GAGCGACAGGGCCAGCCGGGCATTCTGTTCCACCAGCACGATGGTCCGCCCCATCTCGTGAATCTTGCGGATGATCTTGGCGATCTCCTGGCACATGATCGGCGACAGGCCAAGCGATGGTTCATCCATCAGCACCACTTTCGGCGATGACATGATGGCCCGGCCCATGGCCACCATCTGCTGCTGGCCTCCGCTCAACGATCCTGCCATCTGCCCGCGGCGTTCGCGGAGGATGGGAAAATGTTCCATCACCATGTCCATGTCGCGGCGAACGCCATCGGCATCGCTGCGCTGGAAGGCGCCCAGCTCGAGATTGTCATAGACCGACATGTGCGGAAACAGCCGCCGGCCTTCCGGCACATGGGCAATGCCAAGGCCGTTGATCCGTTCCGGCGCCAGGCCGGAGATCGACTGGCCATCAAGCAATATGTTGCCTTCCGCAGGCTTATTGAGGCCGGAAATGGTTCGGAGCAATGTGGTCTTGCCGGCACCATTGGTGCCGATCAGTGTCACGATCTCCCCTTCGCCCACGTGCATCGAGACCTCGCGCACGGCGGTGATCTTGCCATAGCGGACCGTGAGCTTGTCAATCTTAAGCAACGGTTTCCTCCGACCCGAGATAGGCCTCGATAACGCGCGGATCGTTGGCGATCTCGCGTGG
>JAGRBY010001315.1 GCA_020433835.1 Anaerolineae bacterium
CTAACCTATCTCAGCCGTGTTGACAGCAACCGGCCTTGTACTGTTGTCTTGACTGAACCAGAATGGAAAGCCTTATACAATTTTATTCACAAAACAGCCCTCTTACCTCAGGAGGTGCCCACTTTAGGTCAGGTCACGGCCTGGATTGCCAAATTAGGCGGCTTTCTGGGCCGTAACGCCGATGGCCCACCAGGGGTCAAACTCCTCTGGCAAGGCTGGCGTCGTTTGTTCGATATTACTGAGACTTGGCTTATTTTCAACACCTCCTAACCCACCCCTCTCTCCCTTATGGGTAATGATAAGCCCTCAGGGAGAGGGGAGTCGCGTTAGCGACGGGGTGAGGGTAAAAATCGCGTGGATGGTCTTGGTTATCTCAACCAAGACCATCGCGCCGCTTATAATTGAGTACGGCAACAGCGTACCACACCTTGTTGCCCCATACCGTGATCGCCGGGCTACCAAAATTTGAATAGGCCCAAAAAGCCCCCATCATCTTCATACACCACCTTCTCCGGCTCATCCTCCAGCGCGGTCAACACCCGCGCCACTTCCTGCGGGTGCAGGCCCAACTTTTTAGCAATACCTCCGGCTGTAAGCTGTTCGTGATGCTCGCCCACGGTCTTGATAACTTCCGTTCGTCGAAATGGATTGATTTTGCGTC
>JAGRBY010001316.1 GCA_020433835.1 Anaerolineae bacterium
GGGGAGCATCGTCCGGCAAAAGGGTTTGATCCGGAAATCGCGAACGCGGTTGGTTCGGTTCGGCTATAAGACCGCTGGTTTCTGAAGTTAGTAAATCCTCAGATGCAACAGTGGGTAATGGCCTTAGCTGTTTTACCCGAATCGGGGCAGCCTCATCGGCAAAGATGCTTATACGTGGTAAATAGGCTGAGGCCAGGTAGCAGCTTAGTCCCGTAAAGAGGAGAATAAAAATAAGCAGCGGGTAAATCGACAAACAGCCTAATACTGCTGTAATAAAAGAAGGATGACGTTTCATGCATTCCTCGCAAACTGGAAACGGGTATCCGCTGGTCACACGGCGCGATGAATAGAAAGATCACTCCTCTCCTGGTCTTCCAGGACTCTTCTCTTCTTTTTATTAAAGTGTGTTCTCAGTTATTAATTTTATCAGGCATAGAGGTTAATTTCAATAATACTTAAGTGGGATATTGGGGAGATAGGAATTAAAAAGCGTAATAAAAGTAGATTTTTTGTGTCGTCGGCAAGGTATGAGATTTTTCTTTCGTTTATCGAATAAGCTGATAGGTGTGTTTCTTAAAGATCACTTGGCCGTAAATCTTTTATATTCAACTGCATTTTTGTTTGGCCGTTCCAGTGATTGAACTCAAGGTTATAAACGGC
>JAGRBY010001317.1 GCA_020433835.1 Anaerolineae bacterium
GCGCAGGATTAACGGATTTTCACCCTCTGTTTTTTTGATCCGTTAATCCTGCTAATCATGTTCTTAATAATGGCGAAAAACGAATGACACTAACCGATTTTGGATTTACGATTTACGATTTTGGATTTACGATTTACGAGTGACGATTTACGAGTGACGAGTGGGGTATGGTGTTAATCGTTAGTCGGCATTTGATACGCTCACGAATGCTCCTTTGAGCTTCCCGTCTTTTTGGCAGTACAGCGATCAGCTAACAGCTTTCAGCAGTCAGCCAACACCTCATCCATTAACGACACTTTTCTCCATTCTAAATTCTAAATTCTTCATTCTATACGCTCCTTCGAGCTTCCCGTCTATTCCGACTATGATGGAGACGTGAGTTTTTTGTATGAATACGGCTTAGGTTCTAATGCTCCTTCGAGCTTCCCGTCTATTCCGACGTAGTAATTTGTGTAGGTGTACCAGCCCTTGGGCTTTTATGTTCTAATGCTCCTTCGAGCTTCCCGTCTATTCCGACTACGGCTACTTTTACGTAGTCGGAACCCAAGAGCTGGAAAGTTCTAATGCTCCTTCGAGCTTCCCGTCTATTCCGACCAATTACGAAGATAAACTTCTCCTGCTTTGCAGGAGAGGAGTTCTAATGCTCCTTCGAGCTTCCCG
>JAGRBY010001318.1 GCA_020433835.1 Anaerolineae bacterium
CATCGCCCAGCCCTTCGGTGGCCACTCCAGCAACCGCAGCGATGGGCCGGCCGGCGTGCGCGGCCTGCGAATCGTGGACGTGCCTATGGATCCTGTGGAACTGGAGGTCGATCTCGATCTCTTCCGCAAGATGGCCCCGCTGGTGCGTCCCAAACTGGTCGCCCTGGGTGCGTCGATGACCCTGTTCCCCTTCCCGCTGCGAGCGATGAGCGATATCGTGGCCGAGTGGGGTGGCAAGCTGTTCTTCGACGGCGCGCACCAGATCGGCCTGATCGCCGGCGGACAGTTCCAGGATCCATTGCGCGAGGGAGCGGCTGTCATGACCGGCTCGGCCGGCAAGACCTTCAGCGGCCCGCAGAGCGGCATCATCGTCTGGGACGACCCAGCCCTGACCGAGCCCATCACTCACGCCATCTTTCCTGTATTGGCGGCTACACACCAGGTGAACCGGGTTGCCGCGCTGGCGGTGGCCTCTGCCGAGATGATCGAGTATGGAGAGATCTATATGGAGCGGATCGTCCGCAACGCCCAGGCCCTGGGCGCAGCGCTGGAAGAACGCGGCATTCCCATGCTGGGCGCACAGAAGGGCTTCACCCGCACCCACCAAGTTATCGCTGACGTGCGCCGTTTCGGCGGCGGACTGGATGTGGGCCACCTGCT
>JAGRBY010001319.1 GCA_020433835.1 Anaerolineae bacterium
GGGCGGCTGGGCCTGCTTTGGCGGCAACGTCCCCGGCTCGATGATGAAAGCCGGCACGCCCCAGGAGATTGAAACTTACGTCAAACAGTTAATCGATGACGTCGCTCAGGACGGCGGTTATATCCTGGCCAACGGCGCCGTAATGGATGACACCAACCCGGCAAATCTGCATGCCTTGATTGATACCGGCAAGTCGTACGGGGTCTACAAATAAATAATTCACGACTTACGTAATTGACAAAAATCAGCCACGAATTGCACGAATTAACACGAATATAACACTAAAATTAGTGAAAATTCGTGTAATTCGTGGCATAAAACTTGGCTTGTGTAAGTTCTGTAATTCAATCTCCAATTACCATTTACCAATTACCAATTATCCGCCTACCCCGCCGGCTCATCGCCATCCACATCAATATCCAACAGACCGTTATCCTCGTCGCTGCCGTTGGTTTCGGCGGGAGCGGCCTCGCTGCTGCCGGCCTTATTGCTGCGCCGGCGCTCGACTACAGTGTAACCCCAATGTTGGAGATCCTTCGAAATCTTGAGTTTATAATCCTGCCCTACCAAGACTCCGGCCGCAAGCTGCAAATATTGGGCCAACTGTTTAACCAGTTCATTACTGGCGTTAATATGGGTTTCGCGTTGGTATTGCCCGG
>JAGRBY010000131.1 GCA_020433835.1 Anaerolineae bacterium
ATGTTCCTTGATTGTCGTAAATGGGTACTTTAATGGTTCGAGCTAAAACAGAACCTCGCTTTGTAGAAATTTCTTCTTGCGGGATATTGACAATCGTGCCTTTGTCTATAACCAATTCATCTCTACGACGAGAGTCTTCGGCTTCATCCTGCTCAAACAAATCGTAATCGTTTTTGCCGAGAATGGTTTCCCCTTTGATATCAAAAATTTCTTCCATCTTTTTATTCCAAACGGTAAATCGATAGTCGCGCTGGACATCTTTGGCAAAAATACCGACCGGAATAGCATCAATAACTTTACTGAGAAAATCTTTTTGGTGCAGAATTTCTAATTCAGCCTGCCGATGGTCCGTGACGTCGTTACCGATACAGAGAATTTCTCTAATTTGACCGTTATCATCAAAAATGGGTTTGTTAGACCAGGCAACCCAAACGCGCTCTCCAGTTCTGCGCATATTTTCGTTTTCATGGGTGCTGTAATCATCGGGGCTGGAAACAATATTTTTGATTAGTTCTGTTAAATTATGCCCCGCTTCATTCGTTAGCGGTATAATTGTCCCGACAGCATGGTGACCAATGATTTCTGCAGGAGTGAAACCAAAAAATTTCTGGGCGAATTCATTAAGATACGTAACTTTGCCGTCAATATCCAGTCGTAGAATAATGCTGTTTGCGTTTTCTAATAAAAACTTTTCGGTTAACTGAAGAACCTTATCCTCGGTTTCAGATGCAGACGTTTCATGGGTATCATCCGACGAAAAAAATTCCTGTTTTAGTGTTTCTACCTCATTTAACACTTCTGCCCACAGAGGGTTCAGCGCTAAATCAGGCAAGGTGGCAGCCAATTCGGTTAAATGGGTTTGGAGCTGTAGAATTGTTTTGTTCGTCATTGCCCTTAAATTTCCTCACCTTTATGGCGGCTTGCCGGTGATCCAGTTTTATTACCGCCTTGACGAATACGTTCGCCACTTTTCGCTTTCCGGTTACTTTGTAAGGCCGATGTGGTGGTCTCGCTTCCAAGATTAATACCCGCTTGCGTTGTCCCTACAATTTTACCCAGTTCCGACACGGTTGTTTTGAGTATATCTTCCACAGTGATAGCGTTTTGAATTTTTTCAGTTACCTCACGGATAATCTTTTCACGCCGGGCCGCTTTTTGAGCCGCTTCATAACGCTGAGCACTTTCCAGAGCAAGAGCAATTTGATCAATAAATGTTTGAAGGAGTTCTAATTGATATTCCGGAATAGTATCGTTCTGTTGTTCTCTGAAGCCCGCTTCAACAACGCCAATTGGCCGCTTTCTTAGCGTAATAGGAACAAAAACCCGGGGGCCCCAATCAGATTGATGAGCCGCCTCAAATATAACGGGATCAAGCCGTTCGTCCCAACCGACAATCGTTTCTATCTGTTGGTTACGAATGACATCAGCTAAAATATTATCTTTTCCCAATTTGTAGATTGAACGATCGATGTATTCTTCGGTTACATTGTGGCCGGCAACAGACCGGATTTCTTGATGCATATCATCGATCAGCGAGAGAACAACGTAATCAAAATTAAGTAGTTGATTACAACTTTGGAAAAAGGCATTCGCTACATCTTCTATTTTTAATGTCCCGGCTAGAGCCTGGCTGAGTTGCTGCAATGTTTGTGTTTCTCGCAAATGGTTTTCCGCTGCTTCTCTGGCCTGTTCAACTCTTTCAAATAGGCTGGCGTTTGCCAGAGCGCTGCCCAACTGATCGGCCATTGTTTGCAGCAGGGTGATATCCTCATCAGAGAAAGCACCTCGCTCAATACTTTGCACGGTCAAGGCTCCGATGGCATCGTCATGGCTAATCATAGGTAACGCCATCTCTGAGTGGGTGTCGGGCAAATCTGGGTTTTGAAAGCGAACCGCCTCTTCGCCAACATCCAGAGCAATCCGCGCCTGGCGGTTGGCAATGCTCCAACCAATCATGGACTCGCCACCAATTTTAAGTTTGTGTTTTTTAGCCAATTGAATTTTGCCGGCTTCACCCGTACCGGCCTGTAACACAGCCCACTCTCCGGCTTCATCAACCAAAAAGAGACCAACATAATAAAATTCAAATTGATCGCGAATAAGATTTACCGAGGTGTTAATTAGCTCATCAATATCCAAAATTTGGCTGGCGGCTTGTGAGACTTTCGCGGCAGTTTGCAATCGATCAAATCGGTATTGGGCCTCATTAAGAAGATGACGGTTTTCAAGAAAAATAGTAACCTGGTCAGCGATGGCTTCTCCAATATCAATATCGCTGGGGTCAAAAGCGTAATCTTCTTGTGTGACATCAATAACCAGGCTGCCCATTAACTGCTCTCGGCTTGTAAAGGGAATAAAGAGCATGGAATTGACATTATCATGCCCCCGTTTTTTCAGTGTTTCGCTGACAAGCTCATGGTTTTGGGCGTCGTTGATAATAAGTGGTTTGGGGTGTTTATTTAGATATTGAAAAATCTTATCCTCTTCTATGGGGATTGATAAGCTAGGGGCGACAACCTGATTATTCATAAGACGTGCCCGGGCTGTGCTGGAGTTTGTTGCTTTGTCGAAGAGCATAATGGTTCCCTGGCTCAACTCTAGAAGCTTTAAGTACTCGTTTAGAACAGCCTCAAAAGTGGAGCCAATATTGGTTGATGTTGCCAGGTCGTCACTAATGCGATATAGCGTTTGGGTTCGATCAAGCGTGCGGCGGGTTTCTTCAATGAGCTGGTCTCGTTGCTCAAATAGACGCGCATTTTGAATAGCGTTGGCCGCTTGCAGCGCAATCGACTCTAACAGAGTAATTTCTGTTTGCTTAAAACGACGTTTAGGCGTGTGGTCATAGGCTTCAAGCATGCCGATGACTTGGTTTCTAAGCAGAATTGGCACTAAAATCATGGCTGTGCCGCCATGGGCTTTGAGATAGGTAAATTCCCAACTGCCGTCATCCGGAGCATCAATGTACCAGGACTGGGCCTGTTGTGTTGTTAGAATTTTCTTCCAACTGGCAAACTCTGAGATGTCGAAGCGCTCACCTTGGTCGCTGTTAAATTGCGATTCGTCTTGAACATAATCACTAATAATGTAAATGGTGCGACCATTCTCAACCAGGCTAACTACACATTCAGCAACATTTAACATCTGGGCCGTTTTTGTTGTTAAAATGTTGGTCGCTTCATATAAATCAAGCGTACTACCCAGCTGCGTACCAATTTTGTAAATTTGCTGCTGTTCTGAAAGTCGATGTTGAATTTGCTCGAAGAGGCGTGTATTTGAAATGGCGGCTGTGACCTGGTTGGTCATAATTTGCAGCGTTTCGACATCTTCATCGGAGAAGGCGTTTGGCTCCACACTCTGTACATCGAGCGCACCAATAACAACGCCCCGCAAAACTAGAGGGAGAGCCATTTCTGAGCGGGTGTTGGGCAGCAGCGGATTTTCAAAATGGATGGCATCCTCACCAACATCAAGGGCAATTCTGGGTTCGGCATGTTGGGTACAGTAACCCACAATTGAATTGCTGCCAACACCTAACTTGTGGGGGCGCTCGACCATGATTTTGCCTATCTCGCCGGTTGAGGCCCGCACAACAGCCCATTCGCGGGCATCATCCAGCAGAAAGATGGAGACATGGTAGAAGCCAAATCGATCACGGATAAGATTAACGGTCTGGTTGAGAACGTCAACCAACTCCGTTAACCCGGTAACGGCCTCGCCGACCATAGCCACTGCCTTGAGTCGATCGGCCCGAAGCTCGGTTTGCCTTAACAAACGGCGATTTTGGATACTAATCGCAATTTGATCGGCCATGGCTCTGGCCAGATCAATCTCGCGCTGGCTGAAATCGCGGTGCCCTCTCACTGCATCAGCTCCAATCCAACCGATGGTTTCGCCGCGAATGATCATGGGGGCTTGCAAAATGGATTTGATCGACAAATCTTTGTTGAAGGTTACAAATTGATCGAATTGATTATCGTCCGTAACGTCGGTGCTGACAAATGGCCGGCCGGCCAGAAGTGTTTTTTGATAGGGCAGCGTTTCATCAACAGGAAATTTAAGCTTTTCAATATTTTGCAGTTCACCGCTTTCAAGGTACGCCATGAGTTTTCCTGTTTGGCGATCCGGTGAAATCAAAGTTACCCCGCCTTGATCGAGACCCAAACTGTACACAAACTCGACGAGTGATTTTTCTAATATCTCTTGAAGATCGGCTGCTCCGGCTAAAACACGTCCGGCTCGGTAAAGCGTTTGCGTTTCTGCTAAGGCTTCTTGAGTACGTTTTTTCTGGAGCGTACTCTCAATAGCAATTGTGGTTTGGTTACATAAGGCTCGATAGAGATCCAGTTCGCGTTCTGTAAAGGTATGAAAGCTTTGATATTCTATCGAAAGGCAGCCGATGACACTGTTGCGGGTTACAAGCGGGTTGATCACTGCGCTTTCGGTTTGAAACTCAATAAAGATAGCGCGTTCTTGCTCCGTTAGGCGACGCGTGGTGCTAATATTTTCAATTAAAAGTGTCTCGCGATTGGTGATGAGGCTATGTAAGAGAGGATAATCAGCAATTTTGAGACGCGGTTGTTTATCCTCTGGTAGATTGAGACGCATATTTCTATCGCTGCTGAAGACAATGTGGGCGAAGACCGGCAAGTTGTCTTTGCCTATCTCTTCACACATATACAATACGCAGTGATCGGCGCCGGTGTGAATAATGCTATGTACAAGCGCGTCGTAGATATCATCCAGATCATCTGCCGCACCGAGTTGACGGCTGATATCTAACATAAGATGTGTTTCGTGGAGACTGGCTTTTATTTCTCTAACGTGAGTCGCTTTTTCTAGCGCTGCCGCGGCTTGTGGAATGATGGCCTGTAAGAGTGAGGCATGGTGTTCTGTAAAGTGATAAGGTTGGTGATGACCAAAAATAACCGCTCCGGGCCAGTCGGGGTCAACAACAAATGGAACACACATTAAAGACTGAATTGAAGAGTCAAGGTAGTCTAACGCGTGGGAGAAATCTTGCTGAATATCGGGGATAATAAGAATTTTATTATCATCTAAAGCATCGGGTATTGGACCGTCGCTTACCGCTTTGAGTACCAACGTTTCTTGTTCGTTAAAACTAAGTTGTTTTCTGGCGGCAAGAGAACTGTTGAAGTGAAAATGGTCAGCATCAATCAGGAGATAAACTTCGCTTACTGAAGCACCAATATGTTTTGCTAAATTGATAACAATGGTGGTAACCGCCTCAATATCAAGGTTAGCCGTATTGAGGGCGGTGTTAACATCGTAAAGTAAGTTGGCTCTATCCCGTTCAGCCGTGGTTTGCTGAAGCTGCACATTGGTCTGGTCCAACGTTCGAGAGAGTTGGGTTACTTGAGCTTCTAATTGCTCAACCAAATCTTGATAATTATTACTCATAAATGTTTGATCCAAGATATGGGTAGAAGTTTCTTAATTGTTAATGGACTTACGGAGGATAACGTATCCTCACAGATGACCAACTGTGGATCTTTGTATTGAGAATTTATATTAGCTCTGGAAGCCAAGATCCCACACAGACTCACCTTGCAATATTTTAATGATTTGATCTGGGAATTTATCTGGATCGATGGGTTTACCCAAAAAACCATCGAAACCTGACGTTTTGGCTTTTTCCATGGTGGTTGGATTGGCATCGGCCGTAACGGCTACAACACGTGTTTTGGCAAAACGTTGATCATTGCGCAGTTTGGCTAAGGCATCGTAACCGTCTTCATACGGCAGATGTAAATCCATTAAAACCAGATCAACACGCGGCATCGTATCGGCAAATTCTAAAACCTGCCAGCCCGAGGCTTTCCATTCATAACGGCGTACCCCAATAAAGGCTAAAAGCCGAGCAATAAGCACCAAATTCTGCAGGTTATCTTCAACCACCAGAACATAGGCATCTTTTGGATCAATAGGTGTGTTTTGGGCTGAGCTTTCTACTATCGCTGTTGGTTTCATGCGTTCTTACCCCTTAAAAAGTTTTCAACCAGTGCCGGTAATTCGTCGATATCAATTGGTTTCGATATAAATCCATCGCAACCAGCCCGAAATACATGCTCACGATCCTTTTTCATTACATTGGCTGTCATGGCAATAACCGGAATGTGAGCTGTCGTTTCATTATTCTTTAAAGTGTCGGTAATTTCGTAACCGTCAATGTCTGGCAAATTAATGTCGGTTATAATAATATCCGGATAACTACCAAACGCTTTGGCTAACCCTTCTTGCCCCGTTTCGGCAGGAATAACCTCATATCCCTCAATTTCTAAAACCCTCTGTACAAGTGTCATATTATCGGGATTGTCTTCAATATAAAGAATTTTAGCTTTACCCATGTAGGAATGCCTCCTAAAGCGATTAGCTCTTGTTTTTTGCTATTGGATTGGTAACGTTGTCTTGGATATTGGTGATGAGCGTGTCGTAAACCAGTTCTCTCAGTTGGGCGGTGGGAAAAGGTTTGGTGAGGTATCCATCAACCATAAGGTTGTTCGCTTCCGCTCTGACTTCTTGCGATCCAAAGGCAGTCATCAGAATAATTCGAATATCCGGGTGCATCGATCGAGCGACTTCAGCAAGTGTAAAACCGCTGATACCCGGCATATTTAAATCGGTGACAAGAAGATCATAACGGTTGTAGGTGAGCTTTTTCAGCGCGTCTTCTCCGGAAGAGGCAATTTCCACATGAAAAGCGGTTTCCATCTCTTCCAAATCTTTCTTTAAGAAAAAGATTAATGTTGACTCATCATCAACAACAAGAATTCGCTTGGCCCGGCCCGACTGACTTAGCATAGGGTTTGCTCCTTTGAGGTGCTTGAACTGGCCTATGCATTTTAATATATCATAAATCGGTGCCCTTGGTGGTTACAAGTTCGTTACAATTCTGGTAACATTTCCATTTATTTCGATCGAAGTAAATATCGCCCTCCGGCAATAGTCATAATATATTTAGGGTTAGCCGGATCAATTTCCAATTTGTGCCGTAAGCGATGAATATGGACTCTAGCGATAGCCCGGGCATCGGCTTCGGTGGCTTCATATCCGCGTACTATTTTAACCAACTTAATAGAGGTAATAGCCGTATCCGGCTGGGCCATAAGCGTAGACAAAATATCGAATTCCGTAGGAGTTAAATTTATGGCTTCTCCCGCCCGGGTAACCTGGCGAGAGGCTTTGTTAATACGCAGATCTCTAACCGTTAAAATTTCCGCGCTGTTATTGAGCGTATTTGACTCCACTCCCTGCTGGGCGATAGCATCAGCCACGCTGGTCAAAAGTTCCGTCGTATCACAGGGTTTTAAGAGATAATCGTGAGCACCTTGGCGCAGCGCTTCGACAGCCGAATTAACTGTGGCGTTGCCGGTTAAGATAATAACGCTGGTTTGTGGCTCATGTTGGCGCAGGTGGCGCATAATATCAAGACCGTCCATATCATCAGCCAGACGTAAATCAACCAGCGCAACATCAAAATGATCCTGCGTAATCAAGCCCATTGCTTCTTGTCCATCAGCTGCTTCGATGACCTGATAGCCATCTTCCTGAAGCCGCAGACGTAGAAAGTATCTGAGTGTATGCTCGTCCTCGACCACAAGAATTTTATGCATTCTTCTTTATCCTCTGGTTTACAGGCAGCTTTATTACAAAATGCGTGCCTTGATCGGATTGGTTGTTGATGGTAATAGTTCCATGATGCGCTTCGATAATTCGGCGGGCAATACTAAGCCCTAAGCCGGTTCCTTTTGTTTTGGTCGTAAAAAAGGGTTCGAAAATTTTTGGTTGTAGCTCGGCGGGGATACCTGGCCCAGAATCGGCAATAGAAATAAAAATTTCTTGATCCGATAGCGGCGCACGTGAGCCTGTCAACGCAATTTTGCCGCCATTGGCCATCGCCTGGATGGCGTTGAGAACCAAGTTGTTGAAAACCTGTTCCAAACGTTGGTTATCAATCTCAACAATCGGCAGATCGTCATCAAAGGTACAGGTGATTTCTATATGTTTGGCAGTAGCCTGCACTTGGCTGCGCTGCACAACGTTCTTGATAATGCCCGAGATCGATTCAGGCGAGAAGTTAAGCTGCAATGGACGCGCTACAAAAAGAATATCTTCCAAAATGTGGTTTACCCGCTGGATCTCCCCTTGGATCAAGGCTGCACCTTCCGCCTCAACCGAGTCATCGGCGAAATTGCGGGTTAGATAGTCAACACCGGCGGCAATACCGGCGATAGGGTTGCGAATTTCATGCGCCACCACCGCCGACATCTCGCCTAAAGCGGCCAACCGATCTAAGCGCCGTCGTTCTGCCTCTAACGTTTTTATCTCGCTCAGATCCTCAATTACGCTCACCACACCTGCCGCTGCCAGTTGATTTTCTTCCACAAGCGGGGCCGTACTAATCGAAATAGGCAGGTGGTGCCCATCACAATGTTGAAGTGAGATTTCCTGACGCGGTTGCGCTGCGCCGCTTTGGCGGGTTGCCTCGATAATGTCGATGAATTTGTCGGCCTGTTTCATCGTGGCGTGCAGAGGTCGGTTTAGAATTTCGTCCGGCGCATAGCCAAGCATACTGGCTGCTGCCGGGTTAAAAACGGTTACTCGATTGTATTTATCAACAGCAATGAGGCCGTTGGTCATATTTTGGATGATATCTTCATTAAAAGAGCGCAGCGTTTCCGTTTGTTGAAAGAGCTGTACGTTTTCGATAATCATCGTTAATTGACCGGCCAACACCGACAGCAGGTCTAAGCTGATCTGGCCAAAGGGGCCGGTTTGATTATTATCGCCGGTCTCAGCCGTTAGGATGCCGGCCAAGTTGCCCTTGATCATCAACGGTAGGGCGGCTCCTACAATATTAGGAGAGCCGCTGTGCTCCTTAAGTAACTCGCCGTTGGTTGTTACCCAAACCGGCTGGTCTGTTTGCAGCACACGCTCAATAGCTCCACTCGGCAACCGCGAGCCTTCTTCAGTCTCATAGACCACCGCCGCTTCTTCAAGGCATTTCATCTGCACCTTGCCATTGGCCCTGGGATTAGACCGATACTGTTGCCACGACATTCTTTGCGCACCGATCGCTTTGGCTGAAATATCAAGCACCTGCTTGGCCAGAGAAACCTCACCACCTGAAATCTGCAACATTTGGTTGATCTCCAACAGGGGCAGCAGCGTTTGCAGTCGTAAGCTGTCGCGCAGCAGGGCCCGTCGCCGCAGATTTTCTTTGATGGTGCCAATTAAATCTTCCGGCTCAAAAGGCTTCATTAAAAAGCCTTGGGCACCTAGCCGGATAGCTTCAATGGCATCTTCCATCGTGCCGTAGCCGGTAATCAACACCACTGTAATGTGCGGATCGATCTCCTTCGCAATTTTAAGGAGCTTCAGCCCGTCGATTTTTGGCATTTTAATGTCGGTCAGCAGTAAATCGAACGTTTCCTGCCGCAACAGAGCCGGAACCAGAGCACTTTCTGTTCTGCCTGAAACGTTAAATCCCTCTCTTTCCAGAATGCGGGTGCAGGAGCGAACAACGCCTTTTTCGTCATCTACAATTAAAATTCTCTCGTTCGCCATGAGATGATCCTCGTTGTCAGAATCGAACTATTCAGAGTTCGTGTGTTTCGAATTTTAGGTTGACTGGCTTAACCCCAACGAGTTCATTCGTAGGGGGTGTCGTGGGTCCGCAAACGACCGGCAGTGTTACAACAAAAGTTGATCCTTGGTCTGCATAACTGTCGACCTCAATTGTGCCGCCATGTTTTTCGATAATTTTATAGCTAATCGATAGACCTAAGCCGGTTCCTTCACCAACTTCTTTTGTTGTAAAAAACGGATCAAAGATTTTATCCTTGTGTTCCGCACTAATGCCTCGTCCGGTGTCGCTAATAGTACAGATGACAACGGAGTCGTGGTCGGGTTGCGGTGTGTCGATGCTTTGATAGGTGGTTGTAATGGTCAAGATAGCGGGTCGATTGTTGTCAAGCATAGCTTGAATAGCATTATTAAGCAGATTGACCATAACCTGTTTAATTTGGTTATGATCAAGCATGATTTCCGGTAATTGAGACAATGATTTCTCAAGCACAATTTTCTGGCTAATTGTTTTCGTGTAGACAAGGTTTATCGCTTCTTCGATAAGTTGATTAAAGTCGATAGGCAGAAGTTTTGGCGGCTCGGCTCGAGCAAAGTTGAGCAGGTTACGCACAATATCCCGCGCGCGGCGCGACTCATCGTAGATCATCTGTAAGTCTTCGGTGATGTCGTCATGAACGGGCAGGAGGGTAGGGAGCGTATCTTGCAGCAGGCCGGTCAAGCCGATAATCGTTGTCAATGGATTGTTGATTTCGTGGGCTACCCCGGCTGCTAACTCGCCGACTGCCGCCAATTTAGCACTTTGCACCAACTGGTACTGGGTTTCGGCTAAACTTCTGATGGTTTGGCGCTGCTTTTCATACAGTTGCGCATTCTCGATGGCTGTCGCCGCTGGTGCGGCTAGAGCCTGCAAAAGCACAAGGTCTTCGTGGTTAAACGTGCCCTGGCGCTTGTTCATCACTTCTAAGGCCCCAATAGTATACCCTTTGGTCATCAAAGGCACACACAGAATCGATTTTGTGGTGAAGCCGCTGTGTTTGTCGATATCGGCAAAAAAGCGTTTGTCGGCTTGCACATCGGGCACAATGACCGGTTCGCCATGGCTAACCACCCAACCGGCGATGCCCTGACCATAGGGCATTCTCACGCTAATGGTGGCCTCGGCCCCTTCACCCGATGCAGCCGCAAACCATATCTCTTCGGTTGTGTCATCGCGCAGCGCCACCGATGCGGCAGCGACTTCCATAAGGCGAGTCGTTTCATCGGTGATGAGGGTGAGCGTTTCTGCTAAATTAAGGGTTGATGTAACCGCCTGGCCAATCTCGTTGAGCGATTTCAACTCCTGGACCCGCTGGTTGATTTCATCGTAAAGGCGGGCGTTTTCAATAGCGATGGCTAACTGATCGGCCAGCGTTTCAAGGGCATCGACATGATATTTATTGAAAGCCTCAAGTTGGGCGCTCTGTAAATCTAAAACGCCGATAGTTTTTATGCCCAGCGTAATCGGCACGCACACTTGAGAGCGTATTTCTCGGGTGGCCTCGGTTGGTACATAGCGCGGATCGCGGGTAACATCGTTGGCAACCACCGTTTTGTTGGTGGCAATGGCCCAGCCGATTAAGCCTTGTTTTAGTTCGTGGGTGATAACCAGCGGATGCTCATCCGGTAGGTAGTAGCGCGGTCTGTCGAGGGCATCGCGGGCTTTCAGCTCGACGGTGTTGGTGTGCTGGTTGTAGAGATGGATAGCCACGCTGTAGCAGGCCAAACTGCGCCGAATGGCCTGAACCACGGTTCTCAGCATGACATCCAAATTAAGAATGGAGGTTGCGGCCTGGCTCACCTGGTTGATGAGAGACAACTGCATCGAGCGCTGGGTCTGATTCTTAAACAGCATTGCGTTTTCGATAGCCAAGCCAATTTGGGTGGTCGCCGCCTTTAACAACGGCAGATCATCATTGCTGAAATGGCCAACAGTGCGATGGCCGATGAGATAGACGCCCTGCGCTGTAACCCGGTTGACCTGAATGGGCAAAACAGCCACACAGTGAGCGTGGTCGGGCAAATAGGGTGCGCGGAACCAACGCGGATCTTTTTGGGTATTGGTCACCACTACGGCTTCATCGTGTTGCAGGGTCCACCCTTCGAGACCATTTTGCAGCAGCCGCCGGGCAAAACGCCGCCCGGCCGGGCCAATCAGCTCTTCGCGACCTGGTTCGGTCGAGCGGTAATAAATAATTTCATCTTCTTCTTGAACAAGCAGCGCGGCAAACTGCGCCCCTAGATAAGGCGTTAATGCCAAAACCCGTTCGAATAAATCGTTAATATCCAGATGGCCACTTAAGAATTGGGTGATACCAAAGAGTAAGGCCAAATGCTCGGTGTTGGTCGATGCGATATTGAAATCGGGTGTGCGGGGCGGAATATAATCGGCCAGGCGATCGACCAAATCCTGCGGGTCTTGCGGATGATAAAGTAGAAAAACGTGCCGCGCTTGTAGCCAGGGCGGCAGTTGAAGCCCTTTGTGGGCCGATAACACTAAAATTGTAGGGGCTTTAATAAATTTGCTCGATCGAGGCTGCTGCGCAGTAAAAGCATCGAGCAAAAGAATATCGGTTTTAGAAAGATGAGGCAGGGCGTCGTCGGGGTGCTTAAATAGGCTAGGCTGGTATCCCCGCTCCTTAAGAATCTGATACAAAGGCTGCATAAGCTGCTGTTCGCCTTCGACCAGAGCGATACGGATTGGCTTGATAATGCGGTTAGGCGATGTCAGGTTAGGGTTTAGGCTTGAGTCTGTTTGCATTATTCTATCGACTAATAAGGTGCTGAACCGATAAACTTAAGGTCCAGTCCAGTATAGCATGATTGATAAAGACAGGCAACAGGATTTTCTAACTAATCTTTTCCTATTGTTGACTATTGTGGGCAGATTTTCAAGTTATGGTGACTGTAATGGATACCGTTTTCGGGCATAAGTGACCAAATACAGTGCCCAGCTAGCGCCCATGACCAGGCAAATCCCGGCCAATACAAATGAAATACGGTGCACCGTATACCCTAATGTGTCTTTAGCCCAACCACCCCAAAATGTTGAGGCAGAAGCTGCCAGCGTAGTCATCGCCAGGTCAAACGCAAAGATTCGCCCCAGGAATTTGTCGGGGACACGCATTTGGATCAGCGATGATGAATAAACCCAATTGATACCGGTGCCGATGGTGCGAATAAATGTAGCAACCAATACAATAGCCAGAGTAGGTGCCCAGCCTAACAACAGACACCCAATGCCCATAGCCCCATAAGCTATCAAAATGGCGTAGTACATAGGCCAGACGCTATCTTTAGAAAAACGCTGCGCCACAATTGGCCCTAGCCCCGTGCCCAACCCAACTACAAAATAGATGAGACCCAGCGTAGCTGAACTGTTGCCGGCCAGTGGGAAATAATCTTCGGCAAACGCCACCTGAATAATTTCGATAGCACCAAAGGCAATAGCGCTCGATGCTTTGAGCAGCGTTATCGCCAATATTTCAGGCTGCTGCCGCAGATAAGTGATCCCCTCAATAAAATCTTGCCATCCGGCTGCGGTTGATGCTGTGGCTTCATCCTCCCCAATTTTAGCTGGAAAAGCTATGCGGGTGATAAGATAGGCCGATATGAGATAGGTAGCGGCATCGATGATGAATGCGCTTGTAATTCCAAACAAGGCCGTAACCAACCCCCCGGTCGCGGCCCCTAAGGCCAGCATAGAACTCCAGGTGGCCCCGGAGAGCGCGTTGGCCGTAATCAGATCGCGGCGGGTGACCAGGCCGGGCAGTACGGCAGAACGAGCCGGCTCGAAGAAGGAGCTAATACTGAGCTGCAAAGTTGTGAGAACATAAATCAGCCAAATATCGCTCTCAGAACGGATAAAAAGAAACCCCAACACCACTCCGGCCCGTAGAAGATCACTGATAATAAGAATTTTGCGGCGATCAAAACGGTCGGCCAGAACCCCGGCTATCGGCCCCAATACAAAGGGCGGCAGTAGACGAGCCAAAAACAATCCTCCAATGGCCAGCCCGCCGGAGCCGGAGAGATCGGCCACCAATGAGGCCGAAGCGATAAGGTTGAACCAATCGCCCAGCAGACTAATAACCTGGCTAAACCATAAATAACGAAAATCACGGTTGTCTTTGACCAGATTAATGAAGTGGTCGATGAGCGGATTA
>JAGRBY010001320.1 GCA_020433835.1 Anaerolineae bacterium
CTTTGGGGGGCCGGGGGGCTTATCTTAATGACATTGACTTCCTACTTCTCCGGAGTTTCGGTATTTTCTGGATAGGATAAGGAGACGAAAATGACAAGGCTATTTCTCTGGTTTATTGGATGGTTCGGTTTTGTTTTCACGCCCGATAATCACGCGACGCCGGTGATGCGGTTAGGGCGATACAATCGCAGCAAACCGCCCGGCCTGACCTGGATCTGGCCCCTCATCGAGCGCCCGCTCAAGCCGGTTAAAACCAGCATCTATGTCGGCAACTTTTACTTTGATGAGATGCTCAGTTGCGACAATATTCCCTTCACGATCCAACTGACGGTTCTATTTACCTTCAATCCCAACAAAGCCATCCGCGAAGCCGCGGCCCAGTTGGTCAAAGCCGACGAAAGTCTGCTCAAGACGATTGTGCGGGATTACACCAATCAAGGGCTGCGCCGGCTGGTGGTTCGCTACGGTTCCGAGGCGCTGTCAAACGATATTACGATGATGGTTATGGAAACCAATCTGGCGGCTCACTTAACCTCGGCTATGCGCGCTTTGGGCTTGGCCCCGCTGAAGCGCGACGGGATATTGCTCAAAGAACTCATTGCCCCGTCGCGTTTCAAAAACACCATGTTCGATGTCAAGCACGATGAGTCGATTTTAG
>JAGRBY010001321.1 GCA_020433835.1 Anaerolineae bacterium
TTTTTTAAAGTTATCAGGCTGATGGTAGGAATCGTTCGGCGACGGTACGAACGATTCGGCGGCGGTACGGACCGTTCGGCGGTCGGTAGGAACCGTTCGGCGGTGGTAGGAACCATTTTTTTACGGTAGGAATCGTTTTCCGGTCGGTAGGAGTCATTTTTTTATGGTAGGAACCACTTTTCAGATGGGGAAGGCCTCATTTTGGACGGGGAAGACCTCGTTTTTGTTGGGGAAGGGGGCATTTTGAACGGTAAAACCCTCATTTTCAATGGAAAAGGGGTCATTTCAACGGTACACATGTAAAGTTAGGAGCGTGAATGCAATAATTTCCGCATTTGTGTTTAGGTAATTTGGTAAAACGTAAATCGTAATGGGTTATTTAATCTCCAGTCTCCAATTACCAGTTACCAATTACCAATTACCCGACAGCATTGAATACGTTAATTCATTCTCATACCTTAGCTGACAGCTAACCGCTGACGGCTAACAGCTATCATCAAAGGAGAAATCTATGACAGATAAAACCAATACAAAACCCAAAAACGGCTTAAGTCGTCACTATAATGCTTCACAGCTTAGAACCGATACCTGGAACAATCTCAAACAGGCTGTTAAGCATCTGGAAGAAAAGCATAAAAGCCAGGTGGACACGGCCAAA
>JAGRBY010001322.1 GCA_020433835.1 Anaerolineae bacterium
CTCCGTTGAGGATTGCACGGGTTGCCAGTTGTGCGTTGAAGTGTGCCCAGCCAAGAACAAACAAGCTGTGGGCCGCAAAGCGATCAACATGGAAGACCAACTGCCGCTCCGCGAAGAGGGGCGGAAGCATTGGGCCTTCTTCGAGAGCCTGCCGGAAACGCCCCACAACAATGGGCTCAAGTTCAACAACGTCAAGAACGTCCAGTTGCTTGAACCGCTCTTCGAGTTCTCGGGCGCGTGTGCAGGTTGCGGTGAGACACCCTATCTCAAGCTCGTGAGCCAACTCTTTGGCGATCGCAGTATCGTGGCCAACGCCACCGGCTGCTCCAGCATCTATGGCGGCAACTTGCCGACCACGCCGTGGAGCACCAACGAAGTGGGACGCGGCCCGGCGTGGTCGAACTCCCTCTTCGAGGACAACGCCGAGTTCGGCCTGGGCATGCGCATCACCCTGGACAAGCAGGTGGAATACGCCCGCGAATTGGTGACCCGGATGCGTGACCTCATCGGCAACGACCTGGCCACCGACTTGCTCAACGCCGACCAACGCGACGAGGCCGGCATCGACGCCCAGCGCAACCGGGTGGTCGCGCTCAAGGACGCGCTGGCCGACGTGGACGACCCTGCGGCCCGGGACCTGCTCAGCCTGGCCGACA
>JAGRBY010001323.1 GCA_020433835.1 Anaerolineae bacterium
TCGGCAGATCCTTCAGACTCAAATCAACTACCTGGGGCGAGACATCGGTTCGCAGAATGAGATTAAAGGTGACGCCCTCGCCGGTGGCGATTTCCTGGGTGGGGTAAGGGGTGAAGGCCATAAAGCCCTTTATGGGGGCAGTCTGATTACCTTCGTCGGCCAGAGCCGGGCCGGCAACGAAGGCAAAAATTAGCAAAGTGAGCGCGACAACAACAGCGGCAGTTCGTTTCATGAAATAACTCCTTTGTGCTTACTTATGTGGCTAAATATCGGTCATGACTTACGCAGTGCTAAAGGTGACAGTCACTTATTGGTCATAGGACATCCAAGTGACTGTCACCTGACTTTTGCGTAAGTTCTACTTTAGAATTGTAAGTGCCGTAGGTGAAATATATACCCGATCATAGCGCTGAGGAGGGGCTTTTGTCTTTAACCGAAGATTATCCCAAGATTAAGATAAGCTTAAGGATTTACGCGTGAAAGCCGTTCGGCAGACGGAAAAGGGGTCTCGGCGGTCGGTAAAGGTCGTCCGGCGGATGGTAAAGGCCGTTCGGTGAGTAGGGGAGGCTGTTGGGCAGACGGGAAGAGGGCATTTTGGACGGGGAAGGGGGCATTTCAGATGGGGGAGGTCGCATTTCGAACGGGGAAGGGCACAT
>JAGRBY010001324.1 GCA_020433835.1 Anaerolineae bacterium
CGCGCCGTCCGTCTCCAGCCAACCCACATACTGGGTGCGCACCGGCGTCAGCCCGGCGGGGGGCGTCTCGCCCGTCTCGCGCAACAGGGTGAGCGTGTCGCCCGCCCGGTCCTGGGATGTGGTGCGCACGATCAGCCGGTTGCCCTGAAAGAGGTACCACAACGTGGGCGCGCCGGCCACCGCCAACGGCTGTACCGTGGCGTGGAATTGCGTGGTCTCCGTCGCCATGGCTACTTGAACCGCCGGCCCAGTTCGGCCTCCAGGTCGTCCAAGGTCAAGCCCCGGGCGGCCAGCAGCACCAGGCTGTGGTAGATCATGTCGGCCATTTCATAGAGGACGCGGTCGTCGCCCTCGCCCGTGGCGGCGATGATCACCTCCACCGCCTCCTCGCCGATCTTCTTCAAAATCTCGTTCTCGCCGTCCTCGAACAGTTTGGCCGTATACGACCCGGCCGGCATGGTGCGCTTGCGTTCCTCAATGGTGGCGAACAATTGGGAAAAGGTGGATGACATGGGAATGAGTCCTTTGGGTGGTGCGTGATACGTGATACGTGATGCGTGAAACGTGAAGCGTGAAACGTAATGCGTGATGTGTGAGATTGAGAGATTGGGAGATTGGGAGATTGGGAGATTGCGCCCCAATCACGTCTTCACGTT
>JAGRBY010001325.1 GCA_020433835.1 Anaerolineae bacterium
GGTCCGCCGCCACGTCATAGACGTACAGATCCGCACCCGCATGGTAGACAATGCGCCGTCCGTCGGTGCTAGGATTGCGCACGTAATAGTCGTCGTGGTCGGTGTGACGCCGCAGATCGCCGCCGTCGGGGCGCACGCTGTACAGATTGCCGATGCCTTCGTGGTCGCCGGCGAAGAAAATGCGCGGCCCGTCCGCCGTCTCCAGCCAGAGCGGCGACGTGATGTTGCCGTCCAGGTCGCCCAGGAAACGGGTGAACTCGCCCTGGCCGGCCGCGTCGATCCAGAGTTGTCCCGCGGTGCCGCCGCGATAGCGCTTCCAGCGGGCAGGATCGCCCGTGTTGCGCCCCAGGATGGTCGCGCCGTTTTCGCCCCAGGCGATGGCGCGCGCCGGGCCGTAGGGCAACTCCTCGACCTGGCCGTTGCGCGCGTCGGCTGCAAGCTGGAAGAGCACCATCTCGGCGGGCGTCTGGCGGCCGTAGTTGCTGGTGAAGACGATGTGAGTGCCGGCACGATTCCAGCCCACGACGCGCACCGTGCTGCTCATGTAAGTCAGCCGGGTGGCCGCGCCGCCGCCCGCGGGCATGAGATAGATCTCCGGCTCGCCCTCTTCGGTCCCCACAAACGCAAGTTGCGTGCCGTCGGGCGACAACGCGGG
>JAGRBY010001326.1 GCA_020433835.1 Anaerolineae bacterium
CATTGGTCGGCGTGGGCTGAGCCTGTCGCCCAAGCTGTGACCGTTCACAAGGAGGGTGTGTCCCATTCCAACAATGTGGTACGCACCCTCACAAGGGTTCGGGGTTGCGCTCCCTGAAAAAGATCGTTATAATAGGGGCACCGATGTCATCGCTCCCGACTCGCGCAAAGTGTCTACCCAAGACACTTAGGCCGTTCCAAGGAAACAAATCCCTCCGTAGGCGCCTAGAAGGCCACCGGCCCTTGCGGTCGCCCCTGGGGCACCGGCGAGCGGATGCCCCTACATGGGGGATTCAAAATCTTGAACAGCCTTACACTTTTGGCTCATATAGGTATGCGGCTGAAATTGCCACTTTTCTCTCTGAGGAATGGTGACGTTTCAGTTTGTCGCCCATATAAGCGACACTTTTACACTTGCATTCTCTGTGCAAGTTGTGGTCTATTGTACAGACCATTCCTCAGTTCTGTTGCGTTTGACAAGCAGCTAACATTACACAGCACGAAACACAGTACGCACCAAAACCATCTGTTCTTTTGGCCGTAAATGATCCCGGTCTACACCGGGCCAATTACAAACCCGCCTGACGGCGAAACCTTGGCGTTACCTATGCCATGTTCATCTGGTTTATTTCCAGCTGTGTAGCGTTGGAAAAGCG
>JAGRBY010001327.1 GCA_020433835.1 Anaerolineae bacterium
TCATGATAAAATTCTTGACTGTAACACGTAAGATTCCCCAGTTAAAAAATTATAACCAACCCCAATATTAGATTCCTACTCGCCGAGTATGTGTGTCTGATTATGCGTATTGGGCATTATCGTTTTGATAATTCGTGACGAAGCCATTTTGTGAAATGCAAACGTCGAATCATCGATTTTATTGTTATGCTTACTACTATTCAAAAGAATGCACGCATAATTGTACAGCAAAAACAAATCACCTATCACCATAGTCATTCATCATAATTTTGTATTTTCGTTTGCAGTTTGTGTATACGTGGCTGCATAACTTTTAAGGAGGAAAAATTTATGGATTTGGAAGGTACCTATACCTTTGACGCGCCGCAAAGCGTGGTGTGGGAGGCGTTAATGGATCCCGAAGTGTTGGCTAGAATTATGCCGGGCTGCGAAAAATTGGAAGAAATTGAGGAAAATACTTACAAAGGCATCCTTAAAATAAAAGTGGGTCCGGTGCAAGGTAAATTTCAAGGGGTTATCACCTTGTCGGATGTCAACGCGCCGAACACCTACACCTTGAACGTAGACGGCAAAGGTGCGCCCGGTTTTATGAAAGCGACCGGCAATGTGAAGCTCAACGAACAGGGTAGCTCGACCTTGATGGAATATGACGGC
>JAGRBY010001328.1 GCA_020433835.1 Anaerolineae bacterium
GGACAACCGGGGCCGTGGATGAGTTCGATGTTGCTGGGAATGAGTTGGTCGATGCCGTTGCGAATAATCGAGTGGGTCTGGCCACCGCACACTTCCATAATGGCCCACTTACCCTTGGTCAGGCGATGAATATCATCGAGCAGCTTTTCGGCCAGTTCCGGGTCTCTAAATTCGTCTAAATATTTCATACTATTCCCCTTTCGACGTCACTGTCGCTATCTTTGTGGCGGTATTATAATCTCGTCGCCGTTGTTTACAAACCTGTCGTTTTTTTAAAAAATTGCAGTGATTTAATGCTAGCGGATTGATGCTTATAGGCTAAGGCTAAGGCGGAGGCTGAGAAAAAATAGTAGGGCGGGGTTACGCAGTCTTTATAACCCCCTGCTGTCATTTCGAGCGACGCAGGAGCGAGAAATCCCCAACAACACCTACTTACCCACCGACGTTCTGAGGGATTTCTCCTCGCAAGCGCGTCGAAATGACATGAAAATCCGAAATGTCACCACACCTTAGAACAACACGGCAAAAACGCCTCGAAATGACAAAACGTGAGTAGCCACGGTTTGTTTATTGACATATAGCGGAGGGGTTTCTCCGCCTTTGGTTACAAAACGACAGACGCGCCTTCGTTTATGAAAGAACGGCACTTTAG
>JAGRBY010001329.1 GCA_020433835.1 Anaerolineae bacterium
ACCACTGCGGGCCGATATCGCCGTCCAGCAACCGCCCGCCTTCTTCCTCGCAGATCTGACGGGCAACGGCCACTTCGGCGTCGATCAGCGCCGAATGCGAACCGTCGTACATGATCACCATGGTTTCGCCGGCGATGTCGGCGCCTACCGCCTTGTTCAGGCTCTGGGTGGCGGCGGGCTTGTCATAGAAGCGCATCACCGCCGGATGGCTGGCTTCGGTCATGATCCGCCGCCCGGCCTCGACGCCGGCGGCGAGATCGGCAAAGCCCATGGCCAGGAAGCGGCGCTGCGTGGGCAGGGGGCGCAGCTTGACGGTGACGGCGGTGATGATGCCCAGCGTGCCCTCGCTGCCCGAGAACAGCTGCGTCAGGTCGGGACCGACGCCGTGGCGCGGCACCGACGGCATCTGCACGATGTCGCCGTTGGCGAGCACGATTTCCGCCGACAGGACATGATCCTGCATGGTGCCGTATTTCGTCGACAGCACGCCAGACCCCCTGGCGGCGACGCTGCCGCCGACGCTCGCCCATTCTGCCGAGGCCGGATAATGCGGAAAGCTAAGGCCGATGGCGTTCAACTCTTCCTCGAAGGGCATGACGATCTTGCCGGCCTCGACCGTGCAGGTGAACGACTTGTGGTCGATATGGCGCAC
>JAGRBY010000132.1 GCA_020433835.1 Anaerolineae bacterium
GTTGCACATTAGGTATAGAATCTTATTTTAAGAGAGTCCGACAGTCCTTACAGGACGACAGCGACAATGAAAATCTTTTGCTATCAGCTAATGGCTAACTGCTAACTGCTATTTTCAGATGAGAGGTAACATGATATGAAAATTGGGAATATTTTTTTGTTGATTGTAATTAGTGTATTCGTATCTTGTAGTTCACCGCAATCCCCAGAGATTGTCGCCTCTGAAGTGCCCGTCTCACCTTCGCAACCGGCTCAAGCCTCTCCCACATCATTGGCATCCATAACCATGACGGTCGATACTGCCACGTCATCATCTCCGGTAAGTTCGACAGAAATTTCAGCAACGTCGCAAATCTCACCGATAGTAACACCTTTTGGTGCAGCCACTGCCGTTGAAGCCGCGTCGGAAGTTAATAATGGGGCTGAAGGTGCTGGCCGTAGAGCGGTTTTTCCTAATACAATTGTTGTTTATCAAAAAGAAAGCCCTGATAGTCAGCAAAAATTGACCGTTTATCATACGGGACGGATGGTAGCCGGCGACGGCAGTGAACATCAAATACAATCCGAGCAAGTTAAGCCCCTCTTTGATATGGTCGAGTCGTCAGAGTTTTGGGCATTGGATGATGAATACTCACCAAGTATGGCCTGTGCTGACTGTGTAAAACAGATTGTGACGGTTTATTATAATGAGGATATCAAGGCGATAACTGTTATCGATACGCCCGTAGAAATGCCCCAGCTTTTAAGAAGCGTGTTGGATAGGTTAGCCGGATTGTCATCCCCATAATGACAAGAGGCTCCCGGTGGAGCCTCTTGTATTCGTAAAAGTTTAGGTTAAATAGTAACTGTTGGTATTAAGGGGATGTTTCATGCAGGCTGCTACCACGCGGCTGGGCTGTACCGCTAAAGGTAAATGTTTTGGTTCCCGTTTTGGGAGACGATAATGTAGCCGTCACATTGTAATTGGTTGTACCCAAAAAGGAGTAAACATCAATATACCAATATTTTCCACTGCCATTATTGCTGGCTACCCCTTGAATAAACTCATTATTTCCGTCGTGTGCGGAAACATCTACAAACGGATCCGTAATAACATTGGTAGTACCGGGTGGATAAAGAAAAAGATCAGCATCTCCGCCGGTGCCATTCATTGAAATAGTTAACTGCTGCGTACCCGAAATCCAAATTTTATAGACATCATCTATGTCGCTGCCGCTCACTTTTCCGGATGCTTTCTTGCCACTACAGATATTTAAGGCATCGTTTATGTTGTCTGAGTCACCCGAACCGGGCGTGCAGGAGCTTGAAGGTTTCGGTTTAAGGATAAGTGGGACATAAGTTAATGCAGAGGGTGTACTGCCACCAAGCTCCGTTTTTAATTTATAACTTCGAGCCGTACAACTGGTGGGATTGCCAGCAGTTTGGGCTTGATTAGTAATAACAGCCACCACACTGCTACATCCTGCTGCATTGAAATTATTAAGCGTTGTAGAACCACCTGAGCCAACGACGGCCGGTAGAGGCTTCACCGTCAACGTGGAGCCGGTATTGCAAACCACGCTGCCGCGCAGTTGACCACCACCCGATGTGTTTTGTAGTGTGACCGGATAGGTACCCGTGCTAGGCAAGTTAACCCAATTCAAGGCATAATTGTCGGCAATGCTGCCATTGTAGGTGTTACCTGGAGTGGTTATGCTCCCGTTAGAGGGATTGGATCCCGCCGCTGCTACATAACCAGACGCTTCTTGAAAACAGTAGGGATAGCTAAAGCCGCCCCCACATGTTTTGTTGAATTTCACTGCAATAGCATAGGCGTGGTAAGCATTGGCCAGATTTGTACTTCTGTTTCCCAGAGCCGTATTTAAATTATTCAACATATTGTTAGTACTACTCTTGCTGGCTGTTTCCCAGAAGTCTTGCATAACCTGTTCGCCGCCGCCGGCTATGCCGGTGCCATAGCGTTCGGTCAAACCACGCCAGGTGATCCAATAAGGGTAGGGCGAGGGGGTATATTCACCCATACAGGTACTAAAGCTCGGCCACAGATAATTGTAGTTATCATTGGCGCTATCAAAAACCTCATCCTCCATCCAGGTTGCGCCCCCCTCTATAAAGTTAGCGTCGGGCCTATTGGAGCCGGTTAACACACCATATCCGGCTTGGATTGAGTGGTTAAATTCGTGGGCCGTTGTGGCATCAAGAGCCTGCTGCGAAGTGCCGGGGAACGGGCTATAATCGCGGTTGAGCACCATACATGAAGCGTAAGCATCCACATCATTCCAGGATGTATTGGGGTTGTTGCCTACAAAACCGGCATGAGCACCACTGGTGGTAACATAACCATATAAACCACCACCCAAATTGTCGATGCGAACATGGTAGCGATTACCGGGCGGTGGGTTGCTGGCCAGCACCGGCGGAGCAGCCCAACCAAACGTTGTGATTTCTTTTGTCCACGTTGTTTCCAACGAGTTACTATAATTTGTAATTGTCAACCCACCACTAATGGTGCCATACTGGATATGAAAATGGGTGCTATTTAAAGTATTGGAGAGGGTACCAGTTGAAGAACCACAACTTCCACTTAATATTTCAATGATTTCGGTCCGTTTAGGACTGAGTTTCATCGTTTTTGTTGCTTCCTGCAAGTTAAGTATAGATAAGGTGCCATGCCACGGTACATCACTGTGATATTCACTTGGCAGACTATCATAATTACCCAAGGCATAAGCCAGATAGAGATTGGCCGTATCTTGATCAATATCGCCCCGGTCAAGCGCAGCCTCAATTAATTGCGGGGTTGTAAGTTTCTGAGTAGTACTAACCATATTTGTAGGTTCTTGCGCAGGTGGTCCGGCTTGACTTACAGGGGGTACTCCTAGCAACAGACAAAATGCGGCAATAAATATAACTAGATTTTTATACATATTTATCCCTCCTAAGGATTTTCCTGCTCCTCTTTGAAACAGACAGTAACATATAACGTGCTTGGTGTCCTTTCTGCAATATAAAGTTAAATTTTGATGAAAATTAATAAACATCGACATTAAATTGGCGTCGATCGTTATACTTATCTGCAAAGTGACAACTTAAACAGATTACAATACACAATTGACCAAAAATATTTCAGTCGGCCCATAAAAAAGTGTAATATAAAAGTATATAATAGATGAAGTTCGAGAGTGAGGCGTATAGTCGGACTCGATGGCTGTAATTGATGCAGACGTCCTTTTATAGATGTGAACGTTATAGCGTGTAATGTCCGACTAGCGAGAAAGCAAGGCTAAATGGTATCATTTAAAAATGCCATAATAGGATACAAGATTAAAAGTATTTAGACAATAGCCAAATGTCTAGATTTTTTAGGTATTTTGCCTAACCCCTAAATTTCATCTGTTTCATAAGTATATGTTTGTTTCAGTTGATTACTCTCGTAGCAGGGTCTTCAAACTCACGAAAGATGAAGGGTGATATCAATTTTGGCAAGCAAATTGTAATCAAATAATCAGGCGTCTATAATGTTTCAGTCATTTAATCAAAAAGCATTCGTATCAGGAGATCATGTTCTCCAACGATGCAAACCACTGAAATAGTGGCTGATGGATTTTTCCCGGTCACATTTGCTACTTAGTTTTAATATGAGTTACAAACCTTTATTCACTCTTCAGTTCGACGAGGATTTTATCCACACCCACGCAGCTAGAGCAGCCACAATGCCGCGCCTAATCACGGGTCGAACCGGAAAAGCTCCCCTATTTCAAGGGAGAGCCACCCTCACTTACCCAACCCAGGGCCATCTCAACCGTGAGCGAGGCCGCCTGAGTTTTTGGCTCAAACCGCAGTGGCCCGGCAGCGACGGCCGTGATTACATCTTCTTTGATGCTGGCGATGGCTTCTATAATCGACTGCGGGTGCAAAAAGATGGTGGTAACAACTTGCGTTTCATTGTATGGGGGCCGCGCAGCGAAAGCGGGTTGAGTTATAATGTCTCGCACTGGCAGCCGGATGCGTGGCATCAAATTGATGTTACGTGGGAAAGTAATCGCATCGCGCTGTATGTTGACGGCAAACTGCGCGATGCCACTTCTGATGTCACGTTGCCTTATCAACTGGCGTCGCGCTTTTTCATCGGCTCCTCATCCGATGGCGACCGCCAGGCCAACGCGGTTATTGATGAGCTGATGATCTTTGCCGAGCCAGATGAAGCGGCTTTGCAAACGGGTGGCGCACCTGTCGACACGATAAATTTCCCCGATCAATTTTTGATCCCCGTTCTCGTCATCGCCTACTTTCCGGTGAAAGGCAATCGTATCGATCGGTGTATTACCGGCGATGTCGGCGCACCGCTGGCTCAAATTCAGCGCCATGTGCAGCAAACAACACCGCACGTAGTCGAGGCCCTGGAATGGGGCAGCGCCTACCACGGCTACAAAGACTCGACGGCTAATCCCAGCCTGCGCTACCAAATTGTTGAGATGCTGGAGTTTATGGAGCCGCTGCCCACCACGCGCAAGCGTGGCCATCGCGTGCCGATGACCGACTACAACGCCATCATGAACCGGGTCAACATTCAGCATTGGGTCGAGGCGCGGGGCATCAAAGAGGTCTGGCTGTGGGGCTATCACGGCGGCGTCATCGACATTTGGGAGTCGAACATGGCCGGGCCATTTGGCGATATTAGCAACAGCGACCGCGATCAACGCGATTTGCCCGTTCTCAACCAAACCTACACCGTGTATCACTACAACTACGGGCGCGGGCCGTCGGAGGCGGTTGAGGATCATATGCACCAAATTGAGGCGGTGCTGCGCGAAATCGACTATCATCTATTTTGGGAGAAGTTTGTCGGTAAGCCGGGCGAGGGTCGCTGCGGCTGGGCGCACTTCCCGCCTAACGGCGTCCGCGATTACGACTGGGCCAACCCCAACTTTGTCTGGACCGACATCGAAGATTGGCGACCCGATGGCGGCGAGAAGCAGCACCTCAACTGCCGCCGTTGGAACAGCGACAGCCTGACCTGGTTTATCTACTGGATGCAAAATTTGCCGGGTGCTAACAACGGTCTAACCTATAGAGGCCGACCTTTGACCAACTGGTGGACGTTCATCGGCGATTTTGATGGAGCGATGCAGAAGGGGTTGGGACTGGTGGGGTAGTTAGAGATTGGAGATTGGAGACTGGAGATTAGGGGATTGGGAGATTGTTTATGTTACGGTCAGAAATAGTCGGTGTAATGCGTGTTTATATCGCGTTAACCGAGACGCTTCCTGAAAACCTCGCTTTCGCTATAGCTTAACCCCAGGCGCACTAAAAAGATTCGGCTATCGGTACATAAAAACCGGAGGCACGTTGTAAAAATTTGGCTTTCGATGTATCGAATCCGGGATTGTAAAAAAAGGATTCCGCTTTTTGTGTATCGAATCGGGAGTCGTGAAAAAAAGATTCCGCTTTTGATGTATCGAATCGGGAAAACAAAAATTGCGACTCCGGTTTTGTTATAGCTTCGTTGGAGATTATCCGAAAAAATTATGATTCTATAAAGCGTCCGTTGGAAAAATTGGACGAGATGGCGATTCGATACGTCGAATCGGGAAAAAAAGAATCGCGACTCCGGTTTTGTTATAGCTTCGTTGGAGATTATCCGAAAAAATTATGGTTCTATAAAGCATCCGTTGGAAAAATTGGACGAGATGGCGATTCGATACATCGAATCGGGAAAAAAAGAATCACGGCTCCGGTTTTGTTATAGAAAACTTGGAAATTGTTTGAAAAAATCTCCGAAACAAGCGTTACTGGGTGACGCGGTAGCACACCATTAAACCGTGGAGCGAGGTAAAGAACCCAGGTTCTTGCCACAATTGTAAGCATGTTGCCCAATTGAGCACCCATAGAAGCCTTTGTCGGTTTCATGTTCAAGAAAAACCTGGGTTCTCACGCTACCACGATTTCGTGCAGAGCTACCGGTGACGCTGCTACGTATAAGATTTAGGAGATGGCGGCAGGCTGATCCTGACCTTGGTAAATTGGTCTGCGACACTTTCAACATTGAGTTCGCCGCCGATGATGGCCAGCATGGTGCTGTGCAGAGCCAGACCTTGGCCGGTTCCCGCCGGTTTTGGCGATTGAATTCCTCGGCCATTATCCTTTATACAAATCAACAACATATCTTGAATAGCAACAGAAACCTCAAGTGTAAGCGGTGCGGTCGATGTCGGATCGCGGGCGTGCCGGGCGGCGTTGCGAATGGACTCTCGTGCTGCGTAAAATAATACTTCGCTGGTCAGCGTCGATAGCGAGCGCAAATGCGCTTCGGCAGTCGGCTCAATTTGCCACGTTACGGCGTCGAAGGCGTTGGGGAATTCATCGGCGACAACACGATGGAGGGCCGTAACAAAGCCTAATCGGTCTAGCGTTGGAGCAGGCGATTTCGGCATCTCGCGCAGCAGATCGGAGATTTGGTGGTGGGCTTGCGTTAGCGTGTCGATGGCCTCAGCATTTGCGCCGTTGACGCCGGGCATTGCGCTCAAACTCAGCAGCGCTGTGTGCAACTGCGGTAAGATGTCGTCGTGCAGCACACGGCGCGTCCGGCGGTCGAGTATCTGGCTTTCGGCCAGCCGCTGGCGCTGGAGGCTCATCAAGCGGCGGGCGATTTCAGCGCTGGCTTGGGTATCGATGAGGCGTTCGCCGCCGGCTCTGGCAATTTCAATCTCTTCTTGCGTGTATAAGCCATCATCCCCCTTTGGCCCTAGCCAGAAAATGCCGATAAGACCCCGTTCGCTCCATAGCGGTATCGCCCACAATAGGCCGTTATTCTGATTAGGGTCGAGGCGCAAGCACATCGTTTCCGGCTGGAGATTCGACATCATTTCCGGTGGTAAAGCGGGCAAGGGTTGGATCGCAGGATAAGCGAGTGGCTGAACCAGCGGCGCAAGAGAGCCGAACGGCGTCAACATCGCTTTCTGAACGCCCAAAATATCTTCACACAACGCTTTGAACGGCGTCGTGCTATCGACCTCATCCGGTGGCGCTGTCGATGGAGCCAATAGATGCTCGTATAGCCGCTGGCTGGTGACAAAGGGCCGCAAGCGTCGAATGTAACGGTCACGCCAGGTGTAGGATCGCCAGTTGAGCAGGGCGAAAAAAAGCGTCATCAGCAGCGTTGTCAACAGCAGCGTGTAGATGGCTCGCATCTGCAATGTCAGGCTCCAACTGACGACCGCGCCGTAGCCCACCGCCAACACAATGGCGTTAAACCACTGCCGCTGAAACTCGCCGCGCGGAAGCGTCTTGCCGGTAAAAATTTCGTAGGAGACGACCGCCTGACCCAACAGAATAATAGCGAGAGCAATCAGCGTCGAGATAACCACATCGAAGCCAGCGATAATCACACCCATTGTCGGTAGATCGCGAATCAAACTGCCGTGCGTGACGTTGACGAGCACCCAACCGATAACACTCGCCACCAGCAGACTGACCAGCAGCATGACGATGGTGGTTGCCACCAGCCACGGTCTGGCCCGGCGGCGACCTTCGTCGCCCATCAATCGCTCTGAGGCTAATGGGTGCCGCAAGGCGCGTAACGCCAAGCCGAGACATAGGATAATGTAGAGCGGATAACTGACGAGAAATAAGGATAAGCCGTTGACCTGCGCCGCTGCTGCAAAATGGAACATGACGACTTCGGCAAACGGGGGCAGCGGGCTGGCAAACACCAACCAACCGATCAATCCGACCAGCCCGCCAAAGGCCAACGCCAGCCAGCCGCGCTGTTGGCGCGGCCAGCGCGCAGTGCGATCATCCCAGTAGCCGGTATACCACAACATAATCACATACCAGACAAACGGCAGCGCAATGACCGGAATCCAGCCGATACGCCACCAGAAGTTGAGCGTGCTGCTAAAGACGCTAAGTCCATACCCCAGGATAGCCGAATGGATGACGAAAAAGGTTGCGCCCAGCAACGTGCCGCCACCCGTCAACCATACGCCCCAAGTGCGCCGTTCGGCGTTGAGCAGCACTGTTACGCCCAACCAAAACTGCAATATGACATTGACCAAAGAAACGGCCAACGTGGCCCAATCGAAAAAGAAGCTACCAGTCATTGGAATTATGAGGGATGAATTATGAATTATGAGGTTTTTCTTCCTAATTCATAATTCATCCCTCATCCTTTTCTTATCCTTCCCATTCTATCCATTCGCCACGTTCATTGACGATGCGGGGGATACCTTCGGTGTCCCAGGTGATGAGGCGACCGGCGCGGGCGATGATGGCGGCGCGGGTGCGAGCGACTTTTTCATCGGATGCGGTTTCGTTGAGGCCCCAGGTGGTGTAGATTTGGCCGTTGACGCGGCTGATAGTGCGTTTGTCGCGAAAGCCGAGCCGAGAGGCGATTTGTTGGTTGGTGAGTCCTTGCGTGAGCATTTTGGCGACGACCTGCTCGTTGGGTTCCAGCAGGGCCATCGGGTTGTGATCATCTTTGTGGCGCACCTCTTTCACCCGTGACTCGATGTCAGGGTCGATGAAGCCGCGCCCGGTGACGGCATCGCGCAGGAGGGGTAAAATCATTTGGGGCAGCAGGTAGTTCGACTTGCGAACGTAGGCATAGTGGCTCAAAATTCCGGAGTCGCGGAAGGCGCGGTAATAGTCATCGTCATCTTGGATAGAATAAAAGACGACCGGCAAACGGGGATATTCGCGTCGAATGGCAACCGCCGCCTCGATACCGTTCAGTTGGCCGGCTAATTGAACATCCATCAAAATAACCTCCGGCGGCGACGCCAGGCAGAACTCAATGGCTGTTTCGCCGGCATCGCAGTCGCCGCAAACGCGAACCGCTTGGGTATTTTCCAGGCCGCTTTGCAAAGCCGCCCGAAGGTTGTGGTTGTCTTCAACAATAAGTAGATTGAGCAAGGCAACACCTCATGAAAATTGTTATCTCTATCATGAGGCATTCAAGGGCTGGGGTCAAGCACTTGAGTGTGATTAGAGTGAGGGAGTTTATAGAGTTTATGGAGTTTTTCGAGTTTGTAGAGTTGTGATGCGTTGATTATCAATCTCCATTCTCTCAATCTCTAATCTCCAATCTCCTAATCTCCTCTTCTACTGCTGCCACTCATAATCACTATAATAATCTCTTTCAACCATTTGCCCTTCGCCCAGCTCAAACACCCCTTTTGTCGAGGCGAGCGCCTGGCCGCCGGGGGTATGAGTCATATAGAGATATGATCCGGCATTGAGTAAAAACTCTTTGCGGTTGTTGGGTGGCACGACAAGCGAGGCATCGGTTGGGCCGGAAACATCAACCACTAAATCGAAGCCGGTCGGGTTATAAAAATGAAAGATACCCTGACCAACCGGTATAGAGGGTTCTTGCGGAGGCGCAGTGGTCGGGGTGGGGGTGGCGACAATGCGAACCTGCGCGAGAGTCGCGGTAGGTGTTACCGTGGTTGTAGCGCGTAGCCGCGTGGTCGCCGGGGATCGAGTCGGCAGCAGGCTGTCGACCAGGGTGACGTTCTGGACATTCTGTGGTTCGAGTTCCGCCGTTACCAGCACGACTTCATTGGGCGCAGCGGTGGGCGGGATTATATCGCGCAGATAATCTTCGGTGGGTGTGGGCGTAGGCAGAGTCGAGTCGACAATGACCGGTGGCGATTGAATGATCGGCGGATTCTGTTTGAGGCCCAACTCGTAGCCAGTCCAGGCTGCAACTACTGCCACCAGTAAAATAATGACTGTGGCACTGCTCATATAAAAAACATCCTTGAACTTGACTCGGCTTGAACGCTCACGCTGCTCGAGCGGGATAAGGCTTTTGTACTGGCGAGTCGAAGTGCGGGTTTTGTTGGCGATGCCCAGCGCACGGGCAAACTCGGCGCCGGTGTTGTAACGCACATCGACACTTTTGGAGAGCATGCGGCTCACCACCTCGCTGACGGCAAGCGGCACGCTGGTGTTGACGTCGTGCAGCGGGCGCGGCTGGCGATGGGCATGGGCGTGAAATACCGTCGAGCGCGGGCCGGTAAAGGGCGACTGTTTAGCCAGAAGTTGATAGGCAATAATGCCCAATGAGTAGAGATCGGCCGGGCGGCTGGGGCCTTCGCCGCGTACGCGCTCCGGGGCAACGATTTCCGGTGAGGTTACGGCGTAGCTGTTCTCGGCCAGGTTGTTACCATAGATAGCCTGGCTGTGCCCGAAATTGTTGACATAGACATGGTCGTCGGCATCCAAGAAAATTTGGTGAAGCGATAAATCGCCATGCAGCACCGAGGCATGATGCGCATAATCAAGTGCTGAGGCTATCTGCCCGATAATGTATTCGGTGCGGCTCAGGGATAGCGGCCCTTCCTGCTCAACGACCTCGGCCAGAGGGCGGGCATCAATATCGTCTTGCACCACGTAAAGCTGGTTGCCCTCATCTTCGGCCTCGTAGCTGGCAATAAGGTTGGGGTGCTCTAGCGCTGCCGCCTGTCGGGTGATGTGTTTGAAGCGCCTGCGAAAAAACTCGTCGTGGGCCAGTAACGGAGCAGCAATCTTTATAACAACCGGCAACTTATCGGCCGTACGGAAGCCCCGGTACAGGGTGAACCATGCGTTTTGGCTGAGTTCGGTTTCCAGCGTATACTTTTCTAAAAGGATATCAATCGTCGCAGTCATGGGGACTCTCCATTTTCAGGTGACGTGTAGCTTAATAGAGATAGTGAGACGGTACACACAGGCCATCAGGCCTGACATCTCTCAGGCCGAATGCCCTATTTCAAAACGTTCGAGCTATTGAGGATCCACAAAATGCTCTCGAGGTTTTCACTACTTTATACGTATCTGGTATAGTTTCCTTCATTAAAAACGAGGCATAACAAGGCGATTAGTACTTTTTTACTTGTTTTTCGCCAACCCACCCATCAACGTCAAGGATTTAGGATTTACCATGATCAGAACTGTTTCTGCTGTTCGCTATGTGACGCCCCTGCGCGAAGGGGGGTCGTTACCGGCGATTGTTGAGGCCGATGACGGTCAACTGTATGTGATGAAATTTGTGGGGGCCGGTCAAGGTCCGAAGGCACTTATCGCCGAGTTGGTCGCCGGAGAAATAGCCCGTGCGCTGCAATTTCGCGTGCCGGAGATTGTTTTTGTTGAGCTAGATGCTCAGCTTGGCCGCTCGGAGCCGGACCCTGAAATTCAGGATTTATTGCAGGCCAGCGCGGGTCGGCTTAACCTGGGGCTGCGCTACTTGCCCAATGCGCTCGATTTCAACATGCTGCTCAAGCCACCACCTGATCCCGATCTGGCTTCGGCGATTGTCTGGTTCGATGCCTATGTTACCAATGTTGACCGTACGGCCCGTAACGTCAACATGCTGCTGTGGGAAGATAATTTGTGGCTGATCGATCACGGCGCATCGCTTTATTTTCATCATAGTTGGGATGATTATCTGGCTCGAAGTAAAAGCCCTTTTGCATTGATCAAAGATCACACCCTGCTCTCATTTGCCGCAAAGCTGCCTGAATCCGACGCCATTCTTCGCCCGCAGCTCACAAAGCCGCTGTTGCGGACGATAATCGATGAAATTCCGGCTGAGTGGCTGGGCGATGAACCGGCCTTTGCCACCCAGAGCAAACATCGCGAAGCCTACGTTAATTATCTGGTCAGCCGTTCCGAAACCACAGCGTTTGTGGAGGAAGCTATCCATGCCCGCACCAAGCTCGTTTGATTACGCCGTCATTCGCATTGTGCCTCACGTTGAGCGGGGTGAATTTATCAACGTGGGTATTATTCTGTTTTGCCGCACTCGACGCTTTTTGGGAGCCATAGTAGAACTCAACCGCCAGCGTCTGGCTGCACTGGCACCTCACTTCGACATCGATAAGGCTGCGGCGCATCTGGAGCTTATCCCCCACATTGCCGAGGGCAACAGCAGCCCTATCGGCCGTCTCGATCAAGCCGAGCGCTTTCACTGGCTGGTGACGCCGCGCAGCACCAGCATCCAGGTGTCGGAAGTTCACACCGGCTTGTGCTACGATCCGCAATCGGCGTTGGAGCATTTGATAGAAAAGATGGTGCGGGTGTAAGGCCAAGGCTGAGAGGGCGTAACATTTAGAATAAGGCGAAGGCTAAGAAAGGCATCCCTCGATACGATCTCGCGTTGTTCGACCTACTCTGGATGCTATTCCCGGTTTTTTGTGACTTTGAATAAACAGAGTTGTAACTTTTGGGGGTCACTGTGGATTACATACACTCGAAAAATTCCCTTACTACCTAATCCCTACCCCCTACTCCCGTTATATACCTCACAACCGGTGCATTATCTGTCGGGTGATCTGCTCAGCACTGTAGACCGCACCTTCTAAATAACCACCGCCTACGGGCGAAACTTCGGTGCCTGACCAATGGAGACACCCCCCCATTTGCGATTTCAATAAGAGGGGATGACCGTAGAGCGGATTTTCTTCCTCCGGCAGTAACCCTTGATCAGGCGGCGTTGTTAAGGGATCTTTGGCCCAGTTGTGATCAACATAGTGAATCAGACGACCCGCCTCGGTACCAAACATACGAACGGCCTGTTTAATAATGGCTTGCTGTCGCTCAGCAGCCGTTAGCTTACGACCGGCGCTGTCGTTGCCAACCCAACCAAAGAGCGCGCCGAGTTCCTGATTGGCCGGGGACGCATCGTGAAACTGCTGCACCGGGCCGGGATGGCTAACACCCAGACCAGATAGACCCTTTACCCGCCAAAACGGGGTGCGATAGACCAGCACTGCCTTCATCGCCTGGCCCATCCAGGTTTGCGTGTGGCGCATTACGTCGATAACCGGCTGCGGCAGAGCCGGTGAAAATATAATCGTGTTCACCGCCAGACGTGGCGGTAGCGTAATGATAACCTGCTGGGCCCGGTACGTGAGATGTGCGCCGTGTGTCTCCGCCAAAATTTCCAGATGGTCACCTAATTGATTAATGCGGCGTACCGCCGTATCCAGAGCCAGACAGTCGTCGGGCAGTTGTTCAAGGAGGCGACGACTCAAGGCTGCTGTGCCACCCACAAAGCGGTAGGCCGGTGGCTGATGCCATTCCGGCGTAAAACGTTGAACAGGAAATTCAGGACCGCGATCAAATAGCGCCTCGCCCGTTTCAAACTGAACAAACATGCCGACATCTAACGAGCGCGCCAACTGTTGGACGTGGGTGTGCTCAGTCCAAACCCAGGCCGGGCCGAGATCAAACGCGCCCCGGCCATCAGCGGTTGACACGGTAAAAATACGCCCCCCAACACGTGACCGCGCTTCTAAAAGTTTTGTTCGAACACCGTGGCGAGTCAACATCTGGGCCGTTCGTAACCCACTCAATCCGGCACCGATAACAATAACCTGAAACTGCCTTTCACCCTGACTCATCTATTCCTCTCTAAATAGCAGCCGCTAACTGCCGCCAAAATATAAAAACCTATCTCTTTATTTTTCACAAAATGGCGCAGAAAACAAAAATGGCCATGCTTCATAAAATTAAAAAGGATACCTGACATAGGGTTGTCAGGTATGGGGTGTAAAATAAAGGGGGTTGAACAGTCTCAGTTGAGACAACAGCGGGAATAAAACCGTAGAACAAGTCAGCGACTTGTTCCAACCCGGACAAATCAGCGATTTGTCCTACTCAACCTAATTTCAAGGAGACATACATGCAAGAAGGCTTTCAACTCAGAGAGGTATTCAATGCCACGGTGGTTAATGCCCTGGCCCAAAACATTGGCCGAACTTGGCCAGCTTTTGATGCTGTCGGCTTTACCACCGACA
>JAGRBY010001330.1 GCA_020433835.1 Anaerolineae bacterium
CCACGGCGGCAGCCAGGTGCAGGGATTCCCTGGCAGCCGCCTTAAGTAGTGTCGCGGGCGGACAATTGATCACCAAAAGCGGCCGGAGGCAGGCAGTTTGATTCAAGTTGCCTGGGGGTCGCCTGGTGAGGGGTGACGGGGGTGGCGGCGGGAAACAAGGGCCGGACATCTGGCGTAGGATATTGATCTTTTCCAGTCTAAACTGCTATAATGACTCTGGTCGTGGGGGTGAGAGGTAGCGGATATCAGGAATCCCCAGGCTTAAATTCCAAATAGAAGGCTTCGGCTGAGTGCGGCTTAGTTCAACGCAGGATTATGCGGCGGCTCCGAAGACTCCGCGCCGTATGAATCCTTACTTCGTTAGGTTGCTCTTTGTATGAAAGGAGGTGATTGTATGTAAGTTAGGTATGATTGAATATAGGTGTTGTGCAGAAGATATTAGTTTATACAGGGAGATGAGACTATGGTTACAGCAAATGATGTTCGCACGTTTGAGTTAGTGTCTAGTGACACCAATTTGGCCTCTCAGATGGAAGTGGGTAGCCAAATCGTTGCCAAACTCTTAAATGAAGCCGAAGTTGAGGCCGCTGCTGGTTGGAGTAAGCGTGCTCCTAATTCTACACACACGAGGCAGTATCGAGACCATTCAAA
>JAGRBY010001331.1 GCA_020433835.1 Anaerolineae bacterium
GGCGGCATCGACCGATCATCGGCCCGAACCGGCAGCTTAAGTTCACATAGCCCTATGCCTGCGCACAGCGGCCCCGGAACCCGTTCGTCCCCGACCTTCACCTGGGCCGTGCCGGTTAGATATTGCCCATCCGGAGAGGCCAGTAATTTGTAGCCTTCCCAAAACAAAATCAGAACAACAACGATGATCAAAAAGAAAAAAGTTGATTTTAACCAACCAAGCCGATTCAATTTAGAGTCGCTTTCTTTAATAGGGGAGAATTTTGTGGATTTTAGCACAAACTGTCGGGGAGATCAATGATTTGTGAAATCAATTTCAAATTGAATTAAACCGGCCATTCAGCTATAATAGACCATCCACTTATAGTCATTGAGAATACAATGGAGTAACACCATGTTAGCCAAACTCCTCCTACTCTTCATCATCGTGCCGGCGATTGAACTGTTTCTTTTGATCGAAATTGGTCGGCAAGTAGGCGCGCTGCCGACGCTGGGGTTGATTATTTTCACGGGTGCGTTAGGGGCATTCCTGGTCAAACGTCAGGGATTGCAGATTTTGCAAAAAATACAAATGGAGATGAGCGATGGCCGCTTACCCGCCGAGGCGCTGGTTGATGGCTTGATTATCTTACTCGCCGGCGCTTTTTTAA
>JAGRBY010001332.1 GCA_020433835.1 Anaerolineae bacterium
CAGCTATACCCTGCTCATCACCAGCAGCAACGACAGCCTAAGCCTGCAAGAGGCCACGGACACCATCACCACCACCCTGTCCGAGTTTACCCCCTCGACCGATTTGGCGACCGGGGTCTATACCTGGACGGTGAGAGCGCACGACGCAGCCGGCAATGCCAGCGCGTACGTCAGCCCGGCGGTTACGTTTACCATCGAGAGTGAGACCAGCCCCATTTACTTGCCGTTATTGCTCAAATAGATCGATGGCTTAGGATCGTGCATTAAATAACTTCCACATTTGAATTTGGGTAAATAGTAAATAGTAAATGGTAATTAGGTATTCAATCTGTGACTATCAGTGTAAATCTGTGGACAACTCTATCAACCCCCGGCTGGAGCGGCGGCGTCGCCAAGCATCGCCGCTCCGGCCTCGCGGGTCGGGCTGCCGGAGCGGTAAGCGGTCGGTTTTTTGGGGCTTCGGTTAATCGGTGGGACTTGTAACGCCCCATTCCCTCGCCTTTTTTACCCCGACTCCTTATGTGCCTCTCATCACAATCGTTACAGCAGGCTGTAAAAATCAATTACAGCCTGCATGAATCCAAAATTGTAGCGTACATGATCGGATCGTTGTAGCAGGCTAGCATGGATCATTGTAGCCTGCTAGC
>JAGRBY010001333.1 GCA_020433835.1 Anaerolineae bacterium
AAGCCTGTTCTGGATTGGGGTAACGGCCGGTTACAGTGGTTATTGGGATAAATGGTCGATTTTGTTTATCGGCCTGGCCCTACTTTTGGTCGTTATCCGCCAGCTAGCGACCCAATACTGGTCCCAATTGACGCTGTTGTTTATTATAATCTGCTATGTCGGTCTGGGCTTACTGACGCTCGCGGCACCATTGTGGTTTGTTGTGCCGCATTTGTAAGCCACTGCCTGAAATTAAAGGGCTGGAGCATCAAAGCTTGCTTTGATCTTACTTTGACTGACAACACTGACAAAGCAAGCTTTGTCGCTCCGATACAATGCAATGCTTTAGGGGAGGTTTATTGATCGTCCTGTTGTTCATTTTCTCCGGGAATTCGCCCCGTTCGTAGCAAGTACCCCAGCCGGTCTAATCGATACAACCGGTTGTGAACCACGAACCACAACCCCGCCAGCAGTCCGCCGACTTCCCAGCCCCACAATTCCGGCCGGCGGGTAAAGGCATACCAATAAGCCAATTTGATATCTTGCTGCTCGCTGCCGGTCTTTTGCCAGACGTGAAATCGCCAGCCGCGAAAGGGCCAATACCAGGTATCGTAAAAAAGCCACAGCCGGTCGAGCAAGGCATGGCCGTTAAAGGCGATCAAATACGG
>JAGRBY010001334.1 GCA_020433835.1 Anaerolineae bacterium
AAAATGTTACGTGGTGAATCTATTCGGTATAATTGTAGCGCATAGAGGTGATAAGTTACAAGTCACTTTTTTATCGCCATCACTGCGCGGCAAACCTGGCAGGGTGGGTGAAGCACTGATACACTGAAATGAATGAAGACACTGATAAAAGCATCTTATTCTGGTTCCTCAGTGGGTTCAGTGCAGATCAGTGATTCAGTGTTTCTATTTTTACCCATCACGCGCGGCAAATCCGTCGGAGTGGGTGAACCACTGATGCACTGAAATGAATGAAAGCACTGATAAAAGTGCCTCATCCTGGTCGCTCAGTGACATCATAAAAAATCAGTGCTTCAGTGGTTCAATCCCTCACCGCACCCCAACCTCACCCAACACAAATTGCTCCTCACCCACCTTAACCACAAGCAAATACTCCCCCGGCGGCGTCACCGGATTGAGATTGACATCCAGGTCGTGCCGAATAATCGGCTGCGACGCCCGGTCGGCGTTGAACCATTGGGTGGGGGGGAAAACTTTGAGTGCGTCACCGGCGCGGTCGAGATTAACGCCCCACACGCCCTCCGGCCCCACAAGCTGCACCACCGGCATGACGTCGCTGCTGATCGGCGCGGCGGCAGTCCAGTACAAGGTGACGTGCAGCCAGCCC
>JAGRBY010001335.1 GCA_020433835.1 Anaerolineae bacterium
GTATAAGATACGTACTTACAAGCGGTTTTTTGTTTTCAGTGAAAAGATGCCATGCAATGGCAGAGGAAGCCTTTCCCGCATGGCGAACCCATGCCCGGAGTGCGCCGCTGTCAAGGCTGGCCGAAGGCCACCCCGAAGGGGTTTAGCCTTGACAGCACAGGCGCACGAACGGGCTAAGGTCGCCAGTAGGCGGGAAAGGGTTAGGGATTGAGGTTTCTTTTCCCTACCGCCCCATTGAGGTTTTTCAACCGAACATCATTTCGGCTCAAATATCCCAGGGGGTTCAAGGGGGACAGCGTCCCCCTTGTCAAAAACGCTTGTGAGCGCCTTTAGGCGCGAACTCCTTTTATTCCATCCCCTTCGACCTGTTGACGTTGCTAGGCAACGCCCACAGACACAGGGCGCTTTGCGCCCGTCTCCGGTTCGAGTTATCCACAGGCGTTTTGGTGCCCGGCGGGATTAGAAATAGATTAAAGAAGATTAGAGCAAAAAGGCGTCTTACGTAAGACATTGATTTTAATACAAAAAATCAATGTTTTTTTAGTGCCACCCTACTTCTATTCCCGTGCCACCCTACTTCTATTCCCGTGCCACCCTACTTCTATTCCCGTGCCACCCTACTTCTATTCCCGTGCCTTTGGAAACG
>JAGRBY010001336.1 GCA_020433835.1 Anaerolineae bacterium
TGGGTGTGATCCCGGTTGCGCTACCAACCATCAACAAAAAAAGTGTGCTGTATTGGGGGTGGATAGCGGTTAGCCGAAAGCAGTTAGCAGTTAGCAGGCAGCAGGTAGCAATTAGCGAGCAGCAAGACGATAGTGGAGAGCAGTTAGCTGTTAGCGGTCAGCTATCAGCAGTTAGCAGGCAGCAGGTAGCAATTAGCGAGCAGCAAGACGATACCACCTCCCAAAAACCAATACCCGACGACCAATTACCAGCTACCGGCTATCGGCTATCGGCTAACCGCTACCGGCTACCGGCTAACCGCTCTCCCCTTCCTTTCATAATTCATAATTCATCCCTCATAATTTTCTTTTCTCTTCTCGCCGCCACCACCATCTTCATGACGCTGCCGGTCTCGCGCCGGGTGTGGGAGATTGTTGAGCCGCTGCAAGTGGCCGAGTTTCCGTGGCGGATGTTGGGGCTGGCCAATTTGAGTTTGGCCGTGCTGGCTGGATCGGCGCTGCTGGTGGTGCCAACAGCCCTACGGGGCTGGGTAACGGCCTTGTGTCTGGCGGTGCAGCTTTGGGCCGTCGCACCGCTGCTGTATACGGCCATCCCCTTTGTGCAGCGCGGCGATTTTTCGCTGGCCGACCAAATTTGGTACGAACG
>JAGRBY010001337.1 GCA_020433835.1 Anaerolineae bacterium
CCATTCTTTGTTAAACGCTGAGAAATTCGGTCAAGGTCGACATAAAAATCTGCACCTGTTCGGTCTAGTTTGTTGATGAAACAGATTCGAGGTACACCGTATTTGTCTGCCTGACGCCAAACGGTTTCAGTCTGTGCCTCAACGCCTGCAACACCATCAAAAATAGTCACACCGCCGTCAAGGACACGCAGTGAACGTTCTACTTCTACAGTAAAGTCTACGTGCCCTGGGGTGTCGATGATGTTGATTCGATAATCTGTTCCTGAGAAGTTCCAGAAGCAAGTTGTTGCTGCTGAGGTGATTGTGATACCTCGCTCTTGCTCTTGCTCCATCCAGTCCATGGTGGCTTCACCTTCGTGAACTTCACCAATCTTGTGAGTTTTACCGGTATAGTACAGAACACGCTCGGTTACTGTAGTTTTACCTGCATCAATATGCGCAATAATACCAATGTTACGCACCTTGTCTAATGTTACTTTCTTTCCTGCTGCCATATTTCCCTCTTTATTAGTCGCGAGTTATTGGTCGCGAGTTATTAGTTATAAATAGTTAGTCGAACTGAGTTCTAGTTTGAGTATTGAAACCTATTGTGTGGTTTGCCTTACCGCTAATCTCTACGTCCGGGTTCCCGAACACGAAATTAC
>JAGRBY010001338.1 GCA_020433835.1 Anaerolineae bacterium
GGATTAAGGGGAATACAGCGGCCACGGTCAAAATGCCGATGGCGGCTGCGGGTAGGCGCAGAGCGAGCGGTATCGGACCAAAGATGGCTGTACTCACGGCGATGACATAGGGCCACAGCGGCTCTTTGCCGCCACCGATCGTCCACCATAGGCGCGGCAGGCCGGCTAGGATATCGAGCGCGGCAACGCCGTTGCCGGCTTCATCGAAATTAAGGCCGGGTGGAAGCGTCGGCAAGTGGTAAAGGCGAAAAAAGGCAGCAAGAAGCAGGATGAGAACCGCATATAATCTATAATTCCTAATTCCTAATTCATCATTCATAATTCGATTATGGCCGGTCCGGAATCGTAATGGGTGGGCCAAGAGTTTGATTGGTGCCGGCGTCGTAAACGACGATTTCATATTGGTCGATAGGGGGAGCATCGGGAGGGAGCGTGAGCGTGTGATGATCGGTGATGTAATCGCCTTGACGCCATTGGCTGGTCGGCAGAAGGCCGTCGACAGGCCACTGATCGTGCTGAACAATAAGCGTGCCATCGGCGCTCTGACCTCGCACAGAGATGGTGTAATCGGTAGTGATAGGGGCCAAGGCGTGCCAGTAGAGCGTGATGTGGTTCGCATTTTCTTCTTGATTGGAAACAAGGTT
>JAGRBY010001339.1 GCA_020433835.1 Anaerolineae bacterium
TCCGGCTTATCTACGAATCTGATCCGATAAATCGGATGATATGGCGTCAAGCTCGCGGTCGGCAGCGTGTTTGCGCTGCTGACGGCAATGAAATAGGAACTCCCGCAGTGGAGTCTCACGAGAGGAAAGACAAGGATGAGAGGTAGAGGGTCCGTCTACGGTTGGGTCATAACATTCATGCTATCAGCGGCGCTGTCCGCCTGCGCTGTGGCGCCATCGTCGGCGCCTGGTGAATCGGCGCCTGTCGCGCCGTCCTCTGCGGCCGGCCGGTTCGATGCCGCTCCGCTCACGGTGGCGGCGCTGAAGAACGCCACCTACAGCGGCATCTACGACGAGGCGGTGACGCTCAGCGACGGCCTGTACGAAGGGGAACCGTTCGTCGCCGGCGATGCCTCTCGACCGACGGTGGCATACGCCGACGGCGCCGAGCGCTATGGTGACCTGGATGGCGACGGTGTGGACGATGCCGTGGTCTTCCTGGTGGAGAACAGCGGCGGCACCGGCAACTTCGTCTACGTGGCGGCGCAACTGAACCGGGACGGCCGGCCTGTGGACGCAGGCGCCGTGTGGATCGAGGACCGTATCCAGGTCAGGTCGGCGGCCATCGACGACGGCCAGGTTGTGCTGGAGATCATCACCGATG
>JAGRBY010000133.1 GCA_020433835.1 Anaerolineae bacterium
GCTTCTGCACCAACTGTCCGGCCTCAACCTGCCGATTGGCGCAATCGCTGCCGGCAGCGCCGCCGGTCTGGCGCTGGTGGGGCCGCTGCTGGTAGGTGTCGTCTTGCTGGCCGGCCTGGTGGTGCTGCTGGTGTTTTTGGTGCGGCGCTTCAAGTGGCGCTGGTTTGGTCGCGCTGACTCTGGCTACAGCAGCCTGGCCGGTCAAGATGCTACCCGTCGGCTGATCCTTAATCTCTACCGGCAGGCCGTTCGATTGCTGACGCGTCGTCGCCGGGTATCGCCCCGGGCCGCCTCGGAGACAATGGCGGAGTATGCGCGTCGAGCCGGATCGCTATCTGCGCTGGCCACATTAACCGACCTGGCCGAAATTGCCGCTTATCGGCCCATCGCCCCGGAGGCCGAGGTGGTTGAGCAGGCGCGGGCGGCGTTACAAACTTTAAAAAATGAAACTGTTGAAGAAATTAGTCAAAAGTAGTAGTGACATAGCTCAAAAGTTGTGATATAGTAGTAGTATAGTAGTTTGTAGTTGGTGATAGGGGGAAACCCGGTTAGAAGGTAAGTTATGTACCATGGCCACCTGTATAAATCGATTTTATTTTTCCTTTTAGTGTTTGTGCTCGTTGCTTCCGGATTTTCTTGGCCGGAGGAAGATACTCAGCCGCAACCTTCTCAGAACGTTGAGGATGATACTGCACTATCTATAGCGGGCTATGGAGCCTATAGCCAGCCACCTTGCCCTTCAACGCGACCGCTTTGTGATTTTACGGGTACGGTCTCGCGTACGACGCGCGGCAAAGTTGATTTAAGCTGGCGTTATACCGAAAGTGTTTCTCAAGGTGTGTTTTTAATCGAGCGTTCCACCGATGGCCAAACGTGGAATCTCGTGATTACCTGTAAGCAATCCCCTACAACCGCAACCAGTTATTTTTGCTCGGATTTGGGCTTAAGAAGCGGTACAACCTATTACTATCGGGCGTGTACAGAAAAAAGCCTGATAGGCACGCGATGTTCTCCCTTCAACGTAACCTGGCCCATAAACGTAACCATGCCCTGATGGTTACAAGCCGCAATCTACTCACTTCTTAAAAGTTCAAGCGCTGCATCATCGATGGGATTCGATCCGAGATTGAGTCTGTTTAACCACTCCTCACGAACAGGCCCATATTGATCATATAAGCCGTTGCTTTTGGACCACGCGATAAAATGGGCAAGATCGGATGCTGCTGTGTCGTAGTTTTGGCGAACTTCGGTTAATGCCAAAATTATCGCTCTGTCATGACGTATCCACCCATCATCAGGGGCTAAAGCAACAGCCTGGTTACAAGCCTCAACCAAATCTTTGGGATTACCCCCGTAAATACCCAGATGACAGAGATCATTCCAATAGATGGCGGTTTTTCGCAAAGAGGGATTTAAGATGACAACCTCTTTAGAGATCTCTATTGCGCCGTCTATCTGACCTTGTTGGGCTAAGGTGGCGCTTAACTCGATGAGGCTAACTGTTATATTTTGAATGATCTCCAGTTTTGTTTGGAGAATTTTTTGTCTTTCAAGTTCATCATTTTTCGATTCTAACAACGTGTCTACTAGCTGTAGCCCCTGTTGGAAGTGGTTTTTTGCGCCCTCGATGTCTCCTGCCTCAGCCAGTTGTTTGCCCTGTTCGATCTGATCGCTGTAATTGACGATAATAAAGTCTTCGAAATTGAGCTGTAGATCGGGCGCAATGTCTTTTGCCTGTTGTAATAGTTTTTGTGCTCCTAATAAATCGCCCGATAAACTTGTTTCGCGAGCACGTTCAAGCAAGGCTCGCGCAATTTCAGTGTTAGGAACAATATCTAAGGTTGGCTCCAATTCTAAAGCGCGTTTATATTGGTTTTGTGCGCCGGCGATGTCGCCATCCTTGGCCCGTTCTTTGGCTTCGTTAAAGAAACTGGGACCTAAGTTGAGTTGAGGACATGTTTTTCGATAAGGTCCCACTTCAAAGAAATATTGGGCCCATTCCGACCAGGTTAAATTTCGCCCGGCGTGCCGGCAAGCCTCCTCAAGCCACGTTGTTAAACTGACTTCCCAAATTCTTACCGTACCGCTGATGTCTCCGGAGACGATGGTTTGCCCATCGGGGCTAAACGCAACCGTGTTGACTGCATTATTGGCCGTATAAACTCCGATCGGTTGATGTGAAGCCGTATCCCACATAAGAATTTGAGAATCTCCGCTGCCGGAGACAAGCGTATTACCGTCCGGGCTGAAAGCAAGGGCAAAAATGCCGTCCTTATGACTGCTGAAGGGAGAACCAATCTGCTGGCGGTTACTCACGTCCCAGATGCGTATCGTTTTGTCGCCACTAGCGGAGGCCAGCCTATGGCTGTCGGGGCTAAACGTCACACTGTTTACAGCACCACTATGGCCGGTGATGGTATACGGCACATCCGGCGAGCTTTTTAGATCCCATAGCAAAATGTTTCTGGTTTCATTGCCGGCCGCGAGAAATTGGCCATCGGGGCTGAAAGCCAAACTGGTTACTGTACCGGCCGTATTTGTAAGCACCGTGCCGGTTGGCACAGTTGCCGATAGATCCCATAGAAAAATCGTATTATCCGCGCCACCGGAGGCCAAGGTCTGACCATCGGGACTAAAAGCGACGCTGTTGACCCAATCGGTATGCCCTGGCAGGGTTGTGCTAATCGGGTCGGATGAGGATAAATCCCATAAGATGATGTTGCTGTCCGCGCTACCGGAGGCCAAGGTCTGACCATCGGGACTAAAAGCGACGCTTTTGACCCCATCGGTATGCCCTAATAGGGTTGTGCTAATCGGGTCGGATGAGGATAAATCCCATAAGATGATGTTGGTGTCCGCGCCACCGGAGGCCAAGGTCTGACTATCAGGACTAAAAGCGACGCTGTTGACCCAATTGGTGTGCGCTGCGAAGGAATGGGTTGGGCCTCCGTAACCGTCTCGTTTTAGCGCGGTTAGCAAAACCGCTATGGCATTATTGGTCGGGAATTTATCAACAGCTTCTTTACTTAAAAGTAAGGCTAATTGATTATTGTCGCCTTGGTTGCTATTGAGTTGTGTTAAAGCAATATTGGCCAACCGAATAGATTGGGCGATATTTTCTGCTCTCTCAGCCCGTTGCCATTGGGTATTAGCCTGATCCCATTGATACCAGGCCACAATTGCTATTCCAACAGCGATGACCAACATTATCGTTATGGTCACGATGGCCCATCTCAATCTTTTATTCGCTCTTAATTGTCGTGTTTGCTCTTCTTCCGCTGCCTGGCTCGCTTGCAGAAATTGTTTTTCCAGATGGGTGTCCAGATGATCAAATTGCTTTAAGGCCTCAACCAATTGCGGCCCCTTATACAACTTGGTGGCGGGTTTGCCTTCATTACGCCATTCTTGAGCCGCTTTGAGAATAGGGTATTTATCGCGCCATTGATCGTTTGAGCGGATAATAGGTTCTATAAAGCGATCGTGTCCTAACTCATACCACTGTTGGTTGGCCCTTTCTTCTGTACGTAAGAGGAATGCGTTCTGTAATTTGTCGACGATGTGGTTGGGTAGGTGGCCGGTTTTTGTCTCTCCCCGGAGAACCAAGTTTCGAATAGTGTTGCCGATTATAAGCTCGCGCTCAAACCAATCGCGTAATTCAGACTCAGATAAATTCGGTTCGTCGTGGGTGACGGCTTTGAGGGTATCTTCATAAAATTGGGCCAAAGCGCTATCAACAAACTCTGCTAAACTTTCGTTGTTAGCAAGCTTCTTTAGATCAGCTTCAGTGATTTCACCTTGTGAGTCAGTATGGTCGAGTTGTTCCCACAGTTTGTGACACACCACCTGCAACTGAACCGGCTCGATAAATTGCCCTTTTACGTAATCCGAAGAGCCATTCGCTTGTGCGATGCGAACGCGTCGAAGGCTATCGACCAGAATCTCAGCAACGTTGGGGGCGAAAGGGCGACCGTGTTTTTCAGCCGGACCTGTTATAGCCAGCAAGCCGGATTTTTGATCCATGCGGTGCATATGAAGCCGGCTTCTCAGCCGACCGGGAAGCAGCCATTCGTACCGTTCTAGAGAAGCGACATAATCTTCTCGCAGAGAAAGCACCACCCATAGTTTATCATACGCGGCCATCGTGGTACGCAACTGCCTAAAAAAATCTTCCCGATGCCGCCATCGATCGGGATGGGTGGTAAGAATCTCTTCAAATTGGTCAATAATCAAAACGTGTACCGAATCTTGGAGAGAGTCATCGGGAGGGGGGATAAATTTTGATTGTTTAAAGTAATCAACCAGTGGAGTTGAGGCCAACGTGTAAATATCGTTTTGATTTTCATCGATGCTGAGGAGCAGATTGAGTACAAAAATATTATCGACTTCGTCATCGTCGACACTGAGCGGCTCGCCCCCAACTCGGCCGATTGGCAAAACATAGAAGTTTTCTTCTTCTAGAGCGGGAATGAGGCGCGTATTAATTAAAGAGCTTTTTCCCGCTCCGGATTGCGCATAAAAAAGAACCAATCGTTTCGACATCACAAGCGATATCAGATTTCTTGATTCCTGCTCTCGTCCAAAAAAGAGATCTTTATCTTCTCGCCCAAACGTTCTTGGACCAACATAAGGATTTCTTGTGCTGGCTATCAAGGCTCAACTATCCTAAATGGTTCCACAAATTACTAACAAACCCTTCAACATCACTCCAGTAAATCTTAAATTTATAGGTACTGAAGTAGTTTGCTAAATAGTTCTGAACTTGTTGTTTATTTTTTATGCTATTTTCCGGACCAGGGTTTAATTGAATAAGAAGGTTATGGGGGCGATTAAAGTTTGAGGTTTGTAGTATTCTTTTGATACTGCCCCTAAAGGCAACTCTAAAATCCCAGCCATAGAGGTTGTAACCAAGTAAGAAGAGTGCTGTTCTCGATAGTGATTCATGGACAACTATCGGAATGCCACCCGGCCTATCGCCGGGCCGTTCGAGATCTTGAGAGATGTTCTCGAGAAAATCAAAGTAATTATCTTCTGTTAAAACTAACGATTGAGGGATTGTATCAATTCCAAGCAGATGATAAACAAGCGGATTTTCAACTGTGGGTTTAACATTGGCCTGCGGTGTTAGGCTGGCAAGCAGGCCATCGGGTTCAAATGTATTCCATAAAGCCTCGTTCCAATGATAAACCCCAATTTGCGGCGATCGGCCCGCTTCCTCAAGGGCTTTTTCCATTAAGGTGTGGTAGCTGGTCGTTAAATACAAGGGTAAAGGCAATTTCGCCAGGATAGAAAAGGGGTTACTTGGCCTTACCACAGCACTGATATAATCTAACTGTTTCGCTATATCAGACAAAGTTAGCTCAGATAACCCATCTTCCAAAAAACCCAGAAAACTGGGGTTACTGTTAGGGGCAGTTTTGTTGACCTCTAACAGTTTTTTCTTGAGAAAATCGAGAAAATCAACTTTGGTTAGCCACTCATCGCCGCCATTGATCACGCAGTAATAGAGGGCTATATGAGCCAAATTGCTGATGTCTGATAACGGATATTCTATTTTTTCGGCCCACTCCTCGGCAATATCTTTATGCCCAAATAGGTGGGTGAGAGTAAGCTTATTGCTGAGTAAGGGGGTAAGTTTCTCTTGTTTAATCAGTTGGACAAGATAAGACCATTTGACCTCTTCGTCCGTGTTCTCTGGCATAAGAAAATAGTCCTCAAGTAGCGAAGGTGTTTGTTAGACTTTATCGGAATGAAGGTGACAGTCACTTAACGGCTATATGTAAGACCAAAAAAGTGACTGTCACCTGGCTTCACTTTATTCTTCTAAAACAACTCGAAAGCCAATTGTTTTGTGGGCAGCATCCGGATAATAGCAGCCTCGTGACGTGATTTTTAGGCGTTCCAGGGGGTCATTATAATCACCACCCCGTAGCACTCTATAAACATTCGTCTCTGCCTGCAGGTCTTCGCGTCCGTCATCGGCTTGATAGGGATAGACATAGTCACATTTATTCCACTGTTGCCCCCAAAGGGTAGATGTCCACTCCCAAATGTTACCAACCATATTATAGCAGCCGTAAACACTCGCGCCGTCAGGGAAGGCTCTCACCGACGCTGTTTGGTCCGTAAAACAGTTACACAGCTTATGATCCCACGTATTACCCCAAGGATAAGTTCGACCGTCACTCCCTCGGGCTGCCTTTTCCCATTCAATTTCAGTAGGCAAACGATATCGCTTGCCGGTTTGCTCGCTGAGCCATTGACAATACGCCAGGGCGTGATACCAGCTAATCTTAACGGCCGGGTGATCGAGTTTCTCTATCGGTACAAATCGACCTGACCATTCGTAACTGCTATTGCCTTTCTCTCTAGTATCATAGACAAATTTTAGATATGCTTCATTTGTCACCGGATACTTTCCAATGTAATAACCCGGCAGAGTTACCTCATGTTGGGGAGTTTCCCAACTCAATATATCTGATGCCGGTTGTGTTCCTACCAAAAAAGGACCGGCGGGAACAAAAACGGTTTCCGGTTCAAAGGGGTCTTCATCCTCCAAATCATTATCACTATGATTACATGTCACAACAGCAGCAATTTTTTGAACTACCGTTGTTAGTTTTTCATCAACATAGCTGCCATTATTTCCCCAAACCGGTTCACCATTGTCGGGCAATACCTCAATATCCCGCAACCACACAACGTCTTGCCAGTAGCAAGCTTTGGCGATTACAGGCACAATGGTCAATTTGTGAAGGCTTTTTTGTTTTAGTAGTGAGGGAAGGACGTTGTCTAAAATATAATTTGAGTGGAAAAAGTTGGCTGTAACCAACAAAATGGCAAGCTTAGCTTGATAAATAGCTTGATCAATTTCAGCCTCGGTTTCCATACCGGCCAGAATGTGAGATTCATCCCAGAGTTTGAGCTTTTTGTCTCGCTCTAAAATGCTCAGATGGGTTAGAAGCGTATTTTTTTCTTCTTCGTCCTTATGATCGTAAATAATAATAGCTGGTTCCATGTTTATTATCCCTTTGGTGACCAGTTATTGTGGAGCAGACCGTTATTGAGATCGTTATTAAAAAAAGGAAGGAGTAGAAATTGAAGAATAACTTGGCTGAACTGAAGTGATAGTATTATAGCATAAATTTTGGGTTTTGCCATTAGGTATTTTTAGCTATGTTAAGAAGTAAAAAGCCGCTATTTTGACAGCATTATGCCAAGCACAGGTGTCATCTCAGGACAAAAGTCAGGTGACAGTCACATATTGGTAATAAATCAGCGTTCGATTAGCCCAAATAGATCGATTTAGGGCGTCCAAATGACTGTCACCTTTATAATTGTGCAAGCCCTGAGTTATAAATAAACTGCGTGGCTTTAACGATATGTTGTACTAGTTAAAATTTCCTACATTGTATCTTCTTTCAAATCTCGTTATAATGATTAGAGAAATCAAACATTTCCAGTAGAGTCATCATGTCCAAACCCTGGCTGCAATTTTACGATAAACAAGTTTCCCCCGAACTCACCGTTCCGCATCTCACCCTGCCTGAGTCATTAGCCAATGCAGCCAAAAAACATCCCAAGCAAACAGCTCTGGTTTACCTGGGCGCTCGAATTCACTATCGGCAGCTTAAAAACGAGGTCGATGCCCTGGCGGCGGCGCTCTATGCGCTGGGCGTAAGGCAAGGCGACTGCGTGGGTATTATGATGCCCAACTGCCCGCAGGCGGTCATCGCCTACTACGCTACCCTCACCCTGGGAGCGATGACGGTCATGACCAATCCGCTTTATGTGGAGCGCGAATTAGAGCACCAATGGCGCGATGCCGGCGTCGAGATCGTCATCAGCCTCGACATCTTTTGGCCTCAGATTGAGGCGGTACGCAAGCACTTGCCGCTGAAACACGTTATTTTAGGTGGTGTTCAGGATTATATGCCGCTGCTCAAACGGACCTTGGCTCCCCTTGAGCTAAAACGCAGGGGTAAATGGGTCGATGTGACCTACAACGAAACGGTCCACGCCTTCAAAAAATTGGTCGGTGCTAAATACCCTGCGCCGCCGCCTATCACGCTAAGCCCGGATGATGTCGCCTGTTTGCAATATACCGGCGGGACCACCGGCTTACCCAAAGGCGCGATGTTAACCCATCGCAATTTGCTGTCCAGTCTGTGCCAAATTCGCTCATTTCTCTTGTACGAACAACAGGATGATGAGCTAATCGCGCTGGCGATTATGCCGCTTTTTCACGTATATGGCATGAACGCCCTTATGAATATGGCGATTTATATGGGGGCGACGTTGGTGCTTATCCCACAACCTGAGATCAAAACGATTGTCGATGCTATCGTCGTTGAGCGGCCTACCTTTTTTGCCGGAGTGCCGGCCCTATTTGTGGCTCTCAATAACTACCACTCCATCGACCAGGTCAACTTGACCTCTATCAGGGCCGTATTCAGTGGCGCAGCCCCCTTAGCCGTGGATGTTATGGAGCAGTTCGAAACCCGCACCGGCGCTCGGATCGCGGAAGCGTATGGCATGACGGAAGCGTCTTCGGTAACACACGTTAACCCCCTCAATGGGCAGCGTAAATTTGGTAGCATTGGTGTGCCTATTATCGGTACTGATGCTAAAATTGTGGATGCTGAAGACCCCGGCAAAGAGTTAGGTGTCGGGGAGGTGGGCGAGTTGATGGTCAAAGGCCCCCAGGTGATGCGCGGCTATTGGCATCGAACGGAAGAAACAGCGGTCAGTCTGGTTGATGGTTGGCTGCGCACCGGCGATATTGCCCGTATGGATGAAGAAGGCTACTTTTACATTGTTGATCGTAAAAAGGATCTTATCCTGAGTGCCGGGTACAACGTTTATCCCCGCGAAGTTGAAGAGGTGTTGTACCAGCACCCCAAGGTTGAAACAGCCGCAGTGATTGGTCTGCCGGATGGTATACGCGGCGAGAAAATTACCGCGTATGTGACGCTTCTGCCCGGCGAAAGCGCCACCGCGGCCGATATTCGCAGTTTTTGCCGCGAGCGGTTGGCTCCCTACAAGCAGCCGCGTAAAATTGTTTTTCGAGATGAGCTACCAAAATCATTGGCCGGCAAGGTTTTACGCCGTAAATTACGCGAAGAAGCGTTAGCCGAAATAGAAAAATCGTCCGGTTAAAGAGACAGCGGTGTCTCACGGTAATCGCTACCATTGCCACACCGACCGGACGTGCCAAGTCCCTCTCTCCCAAACAAGCATAGCTTTAGGCATGGCAATTAAATAGTTTTATGGCGATAAGGCGATGAAGCGATTTTTAAGGCGGTTCATAATCGCATCTCTTCTGTCTTTCGTCAGCATGCGCCTGTTTTTACTTTTTTATCTGCGTAATTCATAACTAATCCTACTTTAAGGAGTCTTTCGTGACGAACGGATATTATCACTACCCGGCGATAAATCAAGACACCGTTGTTTTCGTGTGTGAGGATGATCTCTGGACCGTACCTGCCAATGGCGGTGTGGCTCGCCGCCTAACTACCAATCTGGGGATTTCTTCTCATCCGGCGCTATCGCCTGATGGCCAACGCTTGGCCTTTATCGGTCGCGAAGAAGGGGAAGCTGAAGTATACGTTATGCCGGCTAAGGGGGGCGACACCCAACGGCTCACCTACTTAGGCAGCAGCACCACCGTTTTAGATTGGACCACCGACGGAAAAATTATCATCGCCAGCGACGCCGGGCAGCCTTTTGCTCGATTAACCCCGCTCTATACGCTCGACCCCCACGGCGGGCAGCCAGAACCACTGCCCTACGGACCGGCGCGATCTATCTCCTTTGGGCCTGAAGGCGGTTTAGTTATTGGCCGTCGGGCCGAAGATTTGGCCCGCTGGAAGCGCTATCGCGGCGGCACCGCCGGCGATATCTGGATCGATATCAAGGGTAGTGGTAAATTCAAATCGCTGCTGAACCTGAAAAGCAACCTGGCCTGCCCCATGTGGATCGGTGAGCGCATCTACTTTTTATCCGATCACGAAGGCATCGGCAACATTTACTCGTGCGATATCAAGGGCAAAGATATTCAACGCCACACCCATCACGAAGACTTTTACGTGCGCCAACCCGATACAGACGGCCGGCGCATCGTGTATCGAGCCGGAGCCGATCTCTATATTTTTGACCCGGCCCAGAAGAATAAAAGCGCCATCCAAAAAATCGTCATCGAATACTACAGCCCCCGCGTTCAGCGCAGCCGCAAATTTGTGTCGCCTGAGTCGTATATAGAGGAAATCGCGCTGCATCCGGTCGGCCACAGCGTCGCTATGTCGGTGCGGGGCAAGGTTTTCTCGATGGCCAATTGGGACGGCGCGGTTTTTCAATACGGCGAGCGGCAGGGCGTGCGCTATCGCCTGGCCGAATGGCTCAACGACGGTAAACGCTTGGTGATGGTCAGCGATGCCACCGGCGAAGAAACCCTGGAAATCCACACCGATGGTTCGCTGCCGGCCACAGAGCATGCTGTCGAGCGGGTGGAGAATCTGGATTTGGGCCGGGCCGTTGGATTAGTGGTCTCGCCGAGGGACGATGCCGTCGTCATCGCTAATCATCGGCTGGAGTTGCTCTATGTCGATCTCAAACAAAGAAGCACCCGCATGCTCGACAAAAGCAATTATGGCCGTATCGCCGGTATCGACTGGTCGCCTGATGGTCAGTGGATAGCGTACGGGTTGCGCACATCGCACCACACCTGCGCTATTAAAATGTGTCATATCGAAACAGGCGAGACCCATTTTATTACCTCGCCCAATAACTTTTTCGATTTCGGCCCCAGCTTCGATCCCGGCGGTAAATATCTTTACTTCATTTCCTACCGCGAGTTCGATCCGGTCTATGATCGTCTCTACTTCGATCTTAACTTTCCCAGAGGCAGCCGCCCCTATTTGGTCACCCTGCAAGAAGATTTGCCGAATCCGTTTATGATTATGCCTCCTAATGCCAACAATGGCAGCAAACCCGAGGAGAAATCGAAGAACGAAGATGGTAAAAGCGATGAAGTCGACAAAACCGAGTCGGAAACCAAGGACGAAAAGAAACCCCAAAACGGCGAAAAGTTTATGCGGATCGATTTTCAGGGCATCACCCAGCGGGTGTCGGCCTTTCCGGTTTCTGAGGGGCGCTACAGCCAGGTGCGTGGAGTGAAAGATAAGGTCTACTTTACCTCGTTTCCCATCGAGGGCAGCCTAGGGCGCTCTTGGCGTAACAGCGGCCAAGAAGCCGGTAAGGGGGCGCTGGAATGGTATGACTTTGTTGAGCATAAAAAAGAGTTTGTGGTTAGCGGCTTGAATGGGTTTGATGTCAATCGCAAACGTGATTATTTGATTTATCGCTCCGGCAGAAATATGCGGGTGCTTAAAGTGGGCGATAAACCGGACAACAATGCCTCCGGCTATACCAAAAAGAGCGGTTGGCTCAAACTGAACCGACTAAGTGTTGAAATTAGCCCGCCGCAAGAATGGGCGCAAATGTTTCGCGAGGCCTGGCGGCTTCAGCGCGATCACTTCTGGAGCGAAGATATGTCCAGCGTTGATTGGCAGAGCGTTTACCAACGCTACTATCCGCTGGTTGAGCGTATCTCGACCCGCGCCGAATTCTCCGACCTGCTGTGGGAGATGCAGGGCGAACTGGGCACCTCGCACGCCTACGAGATTGGCGGCGATTATCGCCGGCCACCTCGCTACAGCCAGGGCTTTCTCGGCGCTGACTTTGAGTACGACGCTGTGTCCGATGGCTATCGCTTCACCCACATTGTGCAAGGTGATACCTGGATTCGCCGCAGCGACTCGCCCCTGAACCGCTTGGGCGTCAACGTTAAACCGGGCGATATTCTGCTGGCTATCGACGGTCAGCGCCTCAGCCGTGATGTATCACCTCAACAGAGGCTGGTCAATCGTGCCCACGATGAGGTTCAGCTTACCGTACTCGCCGCAAACGGCGATAGCCCCTCTCCCAACGGAGCCGATTCGAAACCGCTGGCCCGTACTGTCCTGGTCAGAACCTTGGCCGATGAAACTTCGGCCCGCTATCGTGAATGGGTCGAAGCCAATCGCCGCCGCGTTCATGACGCCACGGATGAGCGCGTAGGGTACGTTCATATTCCTAACATGGGGCCAATTGGGTATGCCGAATTCCACCGCTACTATCTGTCTGAGGCTGAGCGACAGGGTTTAATTGTCGATGTGCGCTTTAACGGCGGCGGTCACGTATCGCAGTTGCTCATTGAGAAATTGGCCCGTCGCCGGTTAGGATACGATCAACCGCGCTATGGGGCCGCAACAAGCTACCCCTACCACGCTGTTTTGGGGCCGATGGTTGCGCTCGCCAACGAATACGCCGGCTCTGATGGCGATATCTTTAGCCACGTCTTTAAACTGATGAAATTAGGACCGCTTATCGGTAAACGTACATGGGGTGGCGTGATTGGCATCTCGCCGCGCCATGCCCTGGCTGACGGGACGATAACGACCCAACCGGAATTTTCTTTCTGGTTCGAAGATGTCGGCTGGGGTGTTGAAAATTATGGTACCAACCCCGATATCGAGGTTGATATCAAACCGCAGGATTATGCGCGTGGCAAAGATACCCAGCTTGATCGTGCCCTTAAAGAGATTTTGAAGCTGTTAGAGAAAAATCCGCCGCAAGTTCCTGATTTCGGCCCTCGTCCCAGGTTAGGGTTACCCAAGCTGCCCAAAACGAAATAGGTATGAGCTACGCAGTTCAAAAGGTGACAGTCACTTTGATACAATATATCGCGCTATGTAGGCTAAACGGACGCTCGTATTCAATCGATAAGTGACTGTCACCTTGCTGGATACCTCTAACGGCGTAACTTTTAATAGAGTGAGACTCAATTGGGTGGTTTAGAATTGAGTGGATATTTCACCTGTTTTTGAGGTGTTGGGTCGCCAACTAGAACATTTGCGCGATTGTAGTTATTAGCAATTTCTCCCATACTATATCTTGTGGAGTGAGACCCATACTGACCCCCATATGTTGTGCTTTTAGATGAAGATGCAAATGTTTCGGATTTGAGAAATTAAGAAAAATCAGGTATAATATAATGATGAAAAAGTGTGATTTTTACAACATTTTGGAGGTTTTTTAATGGTTTCACCTGTCCCCAATTCCTATACCGCAGACAAAATTACCGTTCTAGAAGGCCTTGAAGCCGTTCGACGTCGTCCAGGGATGTACGTGGGTGGAACTGATATCAAGGCGCTTCATCATTTAATTTATGAAGTCGTTGATAACTCCATCGACGAAGCTTTGGCCGGTTATTGTGACCATATTCGCGTAACCATCCATGCCGACGAAACCGTCACCGTCATTGACAATGGGCGGGGTATTCCGGTTGATGAGCACCCCCAGAAAAAAGTGTCGTCGCTTGAATTGGTGATGACCACACTCCACGCCGGGGGTAAGTTTGATCAGGGTAACTACAAAGTTTCCGGTGGGTTGCACGGCGTCGGTGTTTCGGCCGTCAATGCCCTTAGTGAGCGGTTGGTAGCGGAAGTCTGGCGCGATGGAGCCATTTGGCAGCAGACCTATAAGCGCGGTGTGCCGGACGGCCCGGTGAAGAAGGTTGGGGAGCTTCCCTCTGAAGATCGCGACAAAACCGGCACCACGATTTCCTTTAAGTACGATCCTGAAATTTTCAAAGAGGTGACCGGCTTTAATTGGAATACCTTGCTGGTTCGTTTCCGAGAAATGGCTTTTGTTACCAAAGGTA
>JAGRBY010001340.1 GCA_020433835.1 Anaerolineae bacterium
TTCTCGAATTACCCTGGGGTAAAATGATAGGCCATGCCCAACGACTGGACCGACCCCCCGCCGCAATTCCGCTACATCCTATTTCACAAAACCGATCCGGCGGCCAACCAATATAAATTCTATTACATTGCGTACCTGGAAAACTTGTGGGGAAAAAACTGCGTTCTGCGTCTTTACGGCCGGCGCGGTGGTAGCCAGCGCAGCCGAATGACGCCGGTCGAGAGCCTCGAAACCGCCTGGCCCCTCATCCGCCAACACATCCGCCGCCGCCTATCCCACGGCTACGAACTGATTGACAGCGGCTAAGCCCCTAATCCCTACTACCTACCCCCTACCCCTGTCTTTATAGCCCGATGCTGACCAAAACCGCCTGACACTGCACATAGCAATCCAACGCCACGTCCACCAGCCGCCCTTCGCCGCCGTCCGCCGTAATCGTAATCGTATGCGTCGATTGCAAATCCTCATTCAAACCATCGGCAATCTCCAGCGCCACGTCGCCGCTCGATGCCCCCGCCGATCCCCACGGCCCGCCCAGCGCCGTGGTGTAGTTCGTCCCATCGATGTTAATCCGCACCGGCCCCGGGTAGACCCCGGCGTTGCGTTGAATGCCGTAATCCAGGCTGTGGCTGTGGTTCGGCGT
>JAGRBY010001341.1 GCA_020433835.1 Anaerolineae bacterium
CTAAAATAATCCAGCCGAAGTCTTCTCCGCCTGCGCCGGAGCGGCGCTTTATCGCCGTCATTTTTTTGAAGCGGTCGGGCTGTTCGATGAAGATTTTAACAGCTATCTGGAGGACATCGATCTGGGGCTACGCGGCCGGCTGTTAGGCTATCGCTGTTGGTATGTGCCGGAAGCCGAAGTGTTGCACCAAGGCCAGGGCGCGGGTATCCCCCGCCCCCGCTATGTGACGTTTTCAACCTGCAACCGACTGATGATCCTGGTCAAAAATATTCCGCTGTCGCTACTGGTTAAGCATAGTTACACGGTGTTCTTCGGCCAGTTTTATTTCTTTCTGGTTTACAAAAAGCCTTACTATTCGGCTAAAGGGTTCGCTGCCTTTCTCCGTAATTTGCCTGTCACACTCCAGAAACGCCGGGCAATTTTAGGTCGAAAAAAAATTTCGAACCAAATCCTAGACCGGCTCCTCACAAATGACCTTAATGAGCCATCGCTAAGGTCTATTTTTCTAACAAAACTTCGCTAGTTGGCCGCATCCGAGTTACCGATAATCTCAGCAAGTAAGACAATCTCTTTTTGCTCAATTAAGCGAAATGTTCCATAATGGGCAGACGTATTTAGCGTGAGGAGAGGAAATGTCCCACG
>JAGRBY010001342.1 GCA_020433835.1 Anaerolineae bacterium
CCTGTTCGGTGGGCGTGCCACCATCACCGGGCCGGTCATGGGTGCGCTGCTGTTGACCGCACTGGTCAACGGCCTGACCCTGCTGGGCCTGTCGCAGTTCTACCAACCACTCGCGGTCGGCATCGTGGTCGTCCTGGCCGCTCTGTTAACGAGGTTCCAGAAATGAGTACATTGACGACGAGCCCCGTGCTCACAGCCAGCCATGTGAGCAAGAGTTTCGGCAGCGTGCAGGCACTCAAAGATGCCTCCCTGGTCATGCAACCCGGGGAAGTCACCGCCCTCATCGGCGACAACGGCGCGGGCAAATCCACGCTGGTGCGCTGCATCTGTGGCATCCATCCCCCGGATTCCGGTGCTGTGGAAGTTCAGGGCAAGCCGGTGCGCTTCAGCAATCCGGAGCAGGCCCAGGCTGCGGGCATCGAGACCGTGCACCAGAACCTTGCGCTTGTCGAAGATCTCACCGTCTGGCAGAACCTGTTCCTCACCCGGGAGCAGACCCGCGGGTTCGGGCCAATTCGAATCATGAACCGGCGGGCCATGGCCCAACGGGCAACCGAAATGGTCTCGACTCTGGCGATCAACGTCCCGAGCGTCAAGTCGCGGGTGCGTCGATTGTCCGGCGGACAGCGGCAGGCCGTG
>JAGRBY010001343.1 GCA_020433835.1 Anaerolineae bacterium
CAGTAAGCGCCGTCCTCAACCATTTTGGTTACGCCACGCACATGCCCTTCAACACTTTTTAGCCGGTTTACAATCTTTTTTGTTTCTTCATCCATAATGACGCCTTTGTATCGGTTTTCTTACCCCACCCCCCAGGGGGTGGGGTGTATTTATAGTAGCACGATTAAAGGGTGCTGTCAAGAATCAAAAAGTCGAGATTTCGCCAGTGGTTTCTTTAATCGGCAAAAATCTCGACCTATACAAACTCATTGCCCCAGTTGCTACAGTGATCGGAAAGCATTGGGAACCAATATTTCTGACCAAACGACGTGTGGAGTAAGGAGTAATACGTGTCATAGCCCTAATCCATACTTCCTACTCCTTACTCCTCAGTTTGGACATCAATGTGAAATTAATAGGAGATGGTTTTACAATAACCTAGTCTCCAATTCCCTAATCTCCAACTCTTAATAAATTCCTTCAACCTGAAGATTGTTGTTTACATCTAACACACCCTCTAACTCTTGCACAATGCTTTGAACCATCCCGATGTCATCTTCACTGGTGACTGTACCCACGAGATTAACGACGCCGTCCTCGACTTGAACTTTGACGTTTGTTAGGTGGCCCGTTTCACTATTGTTGCGTAGAGCGATATAA
>JAGRBY010001344.1 GCA_020433835.1 Anaerolineae bacterium
AGGACAGCTTAGCGGCTTTGCCGGCTGTAATAACTACACCACATCTATCGCTGAAGGCGACACGCCTCAAAGCCTGACTATTAGCCCCATTGCCTCTACAATGATGGCCTGCCCCGAACCCGGCATGAGTTTGGAAACCCAATATCTGACGGCGCTTCAAAATGTGGACCAATGGAGCTACCTGGCCACCCAACTGGCCTTAAGCTATATCAATGAAGATGGCAGCCTGGGGACGCTGATGTTTGAGCCGCAGACTGAGACCGATGCCTCGGCCGAGAGCGTTCCGGCATTGACAGCGGATCAGCTAAGAAACGCCACCTACAGCGGCATCTACGATGAGCCGGTCACCTTGACCGACGGTCGATATGAAGGTGAACCGTTCAGCGAAGACTCGGCGGAACGGCCGACTGTGATGATGGTCAGCGCGCCGCCCCTCTTTGGCGATCTCGATGGCGATGGGGTCGATGACGCGGTCGTCTTCCTGTCAGAAAACTCCGGCGGCACCGGTCACTTCATTTATGTGGCGGCCCAGCTAAATCAAGACGGCCAGCCGGTCGATGCCGGCGCGGTGTTGATTGAGGATCGGATTCAAATTAAATCAGCGGCCATTGAAAATGGCCAGATCATGCTGGAAATCAT
>JAGRBY010001345.1 GCA_020433835.1 Anaerolineae bacterium
GGTGGTGACCGCCGGCCAGGGCGGCTTGGATGATCGGCAGGCTGTGGTCGAGCGGCAGGCCGTCGTTGGTCCAGGGCGGGAAGGGTGAGCGGCCGTCGATGGCGTCTTGTAGGACGGCGGTGGTTTGTTCGGCGGCGATATCGGCCGCGGCCAGGGCTTGGGGCGAGGCCAGCCCGGCCAGTTTGTCGAGCAGGCTTTGCGGCAGGCGCACCGGCAGCGGGATGTGCCGGCCCAAATCTTGGTAAACGCGAACGAGCTGCCATAGGTGGGCGGCTTCGGAATTATGAATTATGAAGGATGAATTATGAATTGGGTCATCGTTCCTGATTTTATATTCTACCTTGGGTGGAATACCTTCTTGCTCGGTTAGCCGGCGCACTAAATGGTCGAGTTGGGCCGGATCGACCACTACGGCGCGGGGGGAGAGGGTGCGGTGGATGAGGGCGCGGCCCCGGCGGGTTGAAGCCAGGCGGGTGATGATGGCCGGGTCGGTGGTTTCCAGCACGGCGGCGTGATGAACGGTCATCCGGTGGGCGGCGTCGGCCCAGTGGCGCAGCGCCATTTTTTCGCCGCCGGTTAGCGAGCGCCCGGCCAGCCGTTCCAGCGCGGCCCCCAGCCCCGGCGGCGACCAACCTCGGT
>JAGRBY010001346.1 GCA_020433835.1 Anaerolineae bacterium
TGGCGGTGCTGTTTGACAGCGGCCGACCGAACTTGCCTTGGGCTTCCTTGCCGTGGCACTGAGCGCACTGCCACATTTGTCCTTCCCATAAAGCCTGGCCGTTAGCCGGGTCCTGCGCCGCGGCCAGCGACACTGACAGCGACAATAAGGCCATAACGGCGATGGCCACAACAATAATACGGCGTAAATACATCATCTTCCTCCTTTGATAATATCCTTCACTCCCAACCCCTCGCCCTATTTGGGAGAAGGGTGTCGCGCAGCGACGGGGTGAGGGCTAAAAGATTTTCATTCTCGCTGTCGTCTCGCCTGCAGACTGTCGTATTTCCTTGAAAATAGATTTTGTAGAACAAACCACTATTTGTTCGGATAGGGACAAGTCAGCGACTTGTCCCTACAGTCTTTTTCCTGTCGGTCCCTAAAAACGGTCTCACGGCGATGCGTTTTTGAGGCGCTGCTCTGCCTGCGCCTATTGGGCATAGATCTCCTACCGGCTTTAAGAGTTCGTTGTATATATACGGCTGGTTAAAGATTTTGGATGTATAAAAACGGAGCAATTTTGTAATTTGAGGAAATTGGTCGAGAAAATTACCGCCAAGACGTAAGAACCCTGGTTTTTGCCACGTAAATCACGGTA
>JAGRBY010001347.1 GCA_020433835.1 Anaerolineae bacterium
GTCGGCCAGAATGGCTTCGAACCGGCTGCGGGCCGTTTCGTCATCGCCGGCGGCAAAGGCTTCCTGGGCCTGGGCCAGCCGTCCGGAAGGGGCTTCCTGGGCCGGCGGCAGCCCAGCGGCCGGGCGGCCCACAACCGTGAGACCTGGTCCGTGGACCGGCGTCGCTCGGAAAGCGGTAGTGAGGATTACGATAAAAGTCAGCAATATGAGGCGTCGGATCATAGCGGGGGATATTATGCCATAAGGACGCGGGCGGTAAAAATCCGAAGAGCCGATTGGATAAGCATTTAGCCCACTGCTATGGGAAACGTGTTTGAAACACGTTTCCCATAGCAGACATTGAACTCATTCAATGACGACATGCATCGTAGCTTGCTGAGTTCGATAATTAAAGCCGAGTAAGCTACTCCCGCCCGTTCAACAACTCATCGGGCATCAGGTCTAAATTGTCATTGGTTGAGCCATTGGTATAGGCGCCGTTGGTCGAGGCGGCTTCCGGCGTGGTGGTTTCAGAGGCCGGCTCCGGGGCGGCTTCGGCTTCCGGCGGGGTATCGGTCGCCGCGGCCGTTTCTTCGTCCTCTTCCTCCGAGGCGTTACGGCGGGCCACAATCTCAAAACCCCACTTTTCCAGCTTCAC
>JAGRBY010001348.1 GCA_020433835.1 Anaerolineae bacterium
TCGAGGCCGATGAGGCTTGATGGCCGCCGATCTTGCTGTCATCAGGATTAGGCCGGACATGGTTGGCGTGGTGAATGATCAACGTCGCCAGCCACAGGACACGGCGCTGAATGGTTTCCAGCGTCTCTAGCTGGTTAGCCGAAATCGTCTCCCTAACCAGGGCGGCTGGAGAGATATCGGCCTGAAACATGCCTGGTTTTATAGGAATCCGCATTGTCCTGCATCTTTCGACAAAATCATTCGTTCGTGTCCTTATTCACTCCATTCCAAGAGGCGTGCGATAGAATCGCCTTACAGCACCGGAAAAAATTTCTCGTACCCTCACCCCCAACCCCTCTCCCTAAGGGAGAGGGGAGTCGCGTCAGCGACGGGGTGAGGGGGATTTTCTGAAGAGGCTGCTCAATATCGCTAGGTATTACAGCCTCTAGAAAAGGAAGAGACGTTGCCTTCAGCGCCGATGTTAACCCATCACGCCGGCGTCGCCATAGTTCATGTCCAGATTTTCCGCGCCACCGCCTCGGGTAGCGCCATAGGTGGGATCATCCCATTCCGGTTTGTCGGCCACTAACGCGCGGGTGGTTAAGATCAAGCCGGCAATCGAACCTGCGCTGCGCAGGGCTGAACAGGGCGTTCTGA
>JAGRBY010001349.1 GCA_020433835.1 Anaerolineae bacterium
CGCGAGACTCTGCGCCCAACGCCGCAAGCTGCAACCGCCACGTAAGGAAGGTGACCCATGGAGCAACGTCCAGACGCAAAGGGGCCGGCGCACCCGCGCCACGTGACGCGACTGCGCGTGCCGCGGACGCATGTCCGGCGCGCATCTGCGCAGCTCGTCCTCTGGCTGGCGGGCATGGTGCTGCTCGCTTTGCTGCCCGTGCGCGTGCTTGCCCAGGACGCGCCGGCGGCCGGCCTCGACATCGCCGCCGTCCCTGCGTGGAGCGACAACACGTCGCGCAACTCGCTGGCATCGGCCTGGGGCGACCTGGACGGCGACGGCGATCTGGACTTCGTGGTCGGCACGCTGGAACAGAACATCCGCGTCTTCGTTAACCGCGGGGGCACGTTGGAGTTGGCCCAGCAACTGGAGAGCACACTGCGCGCCGCGGACCTGGCGCTGGGCGATCTCAACCGGGACGGGCGGCTGGACCTGGTGGTGGCCAACGGATCCAGCTTCTGCAACCAGGCGGTGGACGACTGCGCACAGCCGGACCAACTCTACCTCAACCAGACGACCACGCCCGACCGCATCGACTTGACGCCGCTCTCTTTCTCCGACGATCCCACCGGCGGCGACTGGACCGAGTCGTCCGC
>JAGRBY010000134.1 GCA_020433835.1 Anaerolineae bacterium
GATTGCTCGCTTGAGCAAGTTGAGGCGGGGCTTGAACTGCTTAGAGATAATGGCCCAGGGCGGGGCATTCGGCTGCAGCAGCACGGCGACAAGGTACAGTTGGTGTCGGCTCCGGAACTGACCGACTATATCGAGCGTTTTTTGGGGCTATCGGTTAGCGCCAAATTTTCAACACCGGCTCTTGAAACCATGGCCATTGTGGCCTATCGCCAGCCCATCACCCGTCCGGAAATCGAGGCTATTCGCGGCGTTAACAGCGACGGCGTCTTGCGAACGCTCATCAGCAAAGGGCTGGTTGAGGAGGTCGGCCGGCTCGACTCGGTTGGCCATCCGTCGCTGTTTGCTACCACCTTCGAATTTCTGCGCTACTTTGGCATTAACGACATCGAAGAACTGCCGGAGTTAGACTTGCCCCAAATTGAACTGCCAAAAAATGGTTCCGAATCGCGCGAACAGAGCGTTGAGAACGAAGAGTAATCCAAATCTTATGCCAAAAAAGAAAGACAAACCCGAAAAAGAACGGCTCCAAAAGGTGCTGGCCCACGCCGGGGTTGCCTCCCGGCGGGCCAGTGAAACGCTTATCGAAGCCGGGCGCGTGTCGGTTAATGGTCAGGTTGTAACCGCCCTCGGCACAAAAGTAGACCCTCAAACGGATACCATCAAGGTTGATGGCAAGGTTTTGGCCCCCCAAGCGCCAGAGTTGGTCTATATCATCTTAAATAAGCCGCGCCAGATACTCAGTGCCGCCAAGGATGATCGCGGGCGTAAAACCGTGGTCGATTTGGTCGATATCGCAGAACGGGTGCATCCGGTCGGGCGACTCGATCTCAACAGCGAGGGGCTTATTTTATTGACCAATGATGGCGAATTGACAAAACAATTAACGCACCCCAGCCACCGTATCGAAAAAGAATATCAGGTTTTGGTCGACGGCAAACCGTCAACCGATATGCTCTTTCGTTGGCGCAAGGGCGGTATAGAAGTTGACGGCCAACCTACGGCTCCGGCCTTTGTCGCTCGGATGAAATACGAATCGGGTAGTACCTGGCTCAAGGTTATCCTGACAGAAGGCCGCAAACGTCAAATTCGTGAAGTGGCGAAAGCTCTGGGCCACCGGGTTAAAAAACTGGTGCGCGTTCGCATTGGACCGATTCGATTGGGCGAATTGAAAATCGGTAGTTGGCGACATCTCACACAATCCGAAGTTGAATTGTTAAAAAGAGAAGCACATAAACCGAGGTGATAGCGTTGTCGAAACCCTCTACCATTGCCATTGATGGTTTTGCCGGATCGGGTAAAAGCACAGCAGCAGCCCGACTGGCACAAGAATTAGGCTATTTGTATTTTGATACCGGGGTTATGTATCGGGCGGTAACCTGGGCCGTGTTAGAAAAAGGCATCGATCCCGGTGACGGTGAGCGCGTCTCGCAGGTTGCCGAGGCTTTAAGAATTGATGTCGTTGCCGACGGGCCGGCGGATGGTCGCCAATATACGGTGCTGGCTGATGATCAGGATATTACCTGGGCCATCCGCGAAGCCGATGTTGAAGCGAACGTATCGCAAGTGTCCGGTTACCTGCGGGTGCGGGCTGTTTTAACCGATCAACAGCGGCGCATCGCTGCCGGTGGCCCGGTGGTGATGGTAGGGCGCGATATCGGCACGGTCGTTTTGCCAAATGCCGATCTCAAAGTTTTTCTCGAAGCCTCAGCCCAAGAGCGTGCCCGACGTCGCTGTAAACAACTTCAAGAAAACCACAAACCGGCTGATTACGAGCATATTCTGGCCGCTATTATCGCGCGTGATAAAAAAGATAAAGCCAATCCTGTTTCTCCCACCGTTCCGGCTGACGATGCCATCATTTTGAATACCGATCAGCTCAATATTGAAGCAGTAACTCAGAAATTGCATTCGCTGGTGACGGATGCGTCCCATAGCTAATAATATGCCAAAACGCTTACTGATGTGATGAGAAACTAAGCATTTTGGCTTAGTTATGTGAAGGATTTTTGCGCTTAGGTATAAAATTGGTACAATCGAAATGTAACTTGACTTAGGACTTACGCAAAAGTCAGGTGACAGTCACTTATTGATCATAAATCAGCGTTGGATTAGCCCAAACAGGTCGATTTAGGGCGTTCAAGTGACTGTCACCTTTATCACTGTGTAAGTCCTATTGACCATTTATGTGACCAGATAAACTTATGAGCGAACAATCTTCAAAAGAGCAGACTCTTAATAAAACATTGTATGCGTTGGTTCGACAAGCCGGCCTTACTCCGGCCGAAGTGTCGACTCTGCGCTTGTCCCACCTGCGTCTGGCCGGTAAACATCCGAGCATTTCTGTGGCTGCTTCGGATAATCATCCGGGCAAAACAGTCGAACTGGATATGGATACGCATCGGGCGCTAGTCAATTGGCTTGTTTCGCGTCCCGACTCCGTTACCGATTATCTGTTTCCCGGCGAAGGTGAGGACCCGTTAAATCTGTCTGATATCGAACAAGCGGTTAAGCAAGCCAATATTGCTGCCCCGTCGACTCAAGCAAAGCCTGCGGTTAAAGAAGAGGCAGAAATGCCGTCTGCTCCACCGCCCGCAGAGGAACCTACATCGCCGCCGGTAGATGATTTGCCGCCACCACCGTCATCGCGGCCCGGCCCCTATCAAACCCGGCCGTTTTCGCCGCCACCAGCCCCGCCGGAGATGGGTGTTCCTTCTCGACCAGGGGGGCCACCGAGAATGCGGCCTTCAAATTTGCCGTTTCCACCGCCAACGGCCCCCGAAGCTGATGCGCCACCGCCCGGTCGGCCTGAACCGCCACCGTCTGTTTCTCGACCGGTGCGGCCTCAGCCTACATCGCCTTTACCGAGTGATAGAACCGCTCCGGAGGAAAATACGGCTACGCCTCTTGAGCGAAAAGAGTCGATGCAACCCCGTCAAATAGGACGCAAAGAGCCGCAAAAACAGCCTCGACCGGTATCTGACAAGAACAAAAAAGTGCGCCAGACACCCAAACCGGTGCGCAAGCAAGGCAGCGAGTCGACGCCAACGATTGTGCAGCGAAAAGACTCCGAGCCTATTTTACCGCCGGTTAGCGTTACTCCGGCCGGAACATTGCCGCGTTCGGATGAAGTGATACCGTCGGCGGCGGACGAGTCGGTTCAAAGCGCATCATTTGCCACTGAAGGTGCTTCTCCTGTTACGGAGCAGCCTCAGCCGATGCCTGAGCCATCGCCACTCGCTCCGGCCGTTGAGAAAAAAGCGGAATCGGCTGTTGATCCGTCGCCTGCGGATGAGCAAGCCGAAGTACCGGCTCCCGCAGCCGAGAATGTCAGGGATAACCCCGTTGCCGCCGAGGCAGGAATTGCGGCTGGATCGGCTGCGGCTGAGGTTGAAAAAGAAGCGGCAGTCATAGGCGATGCCGCCCCACCCGAGCTTAAAACCGCTGAAGCTTCTGATATGCTGGCCGATCAAGAAGCCGTTACTAAGCGTCCACGTCGTAAGAAGAAACGGAAAACCGCCGCTGCCCCGGCGACCTGGCGCGATCGTATGTCGCGGCCTATGGCGATCTCCTTTGCTATTGGCGGCGGAATTGTGCTGTTGGCGCTGTGCGCTGTATGTGCCGGCAGCGGTTGGTTTGTCGCTTTGCAAGAGGATGGTGGACTGCTAGCCAGTTTAGGGCTGGCTCAACCACCGGCTATTGTACTGCCTACTGATGAACTTGACGGTACGTCTGAGGCTCTGGCTACAGCAGAACCGACCGATGAGGCCTCTACGTTTGCGGGAGCTGTTTCACCGGTAGAAACGCCAACGCTGCCGGCGACCAGTACGCCAACGCTGCTGCCGGTAACTGATACGCCGGTTCCGTCCGATACACCTGAGTCAACCGATACACCCGAACCAACCGATACTCCTGAACCAACCGATACACCCGAACCAACGGCCACCGACATACCGGAGCCGACCAATACGCCTACCGAAGAAGCGGCAGAAGAAGAAATTTCTGAGGTCGAAGAGCCTCCTGCCTCCGGATTTATCTATGGCCCGCCGGCTCTTATTGGTCCACAGTATGATAAGGAATATATCGGGTTTAACGAAATTAAATTGCAGTGGCAGCCGGTAGAATTGGGTGAGAATGATCATTATGCCGTTCGATTGGTTTATCCCTTTAACGGCCAGCCCTCGTATCAAGGTTCAAACGTTATGGAGCCGGAGTGGGTAGTTCCATTAGACCTGTATGGGAAAATTGATCCGCCGGAGCATCGGTATGAGTGGTTTGTGCTCATCGAGCGGGTTAATGACGATGGTTCTGTGAGCGCGGTTAGCCCGGAGAGTGAGCATCGCTTCTTTTTCTGGCGATAATAACAAAAATACAAAAAAAGCCTCCAACATATCGGAGGCTTTTTTATTTCTCAAAGGGAAACCGGTAGGCTCAACCCATCAATTGTTTGCTCTAAGACGAAAAGGCATGTCGCCAGGCAAATGTGCGGCGATAGCCATAGTCGGTGCTGAAACTGCCAAATGCTTTGGCCGGCATACGGCGTAACGGGTGCCGAGACAAAGCTCGCAATCCCCGTTGGGCGATGCGATACGGTGAGTAAATCGTCCGGCAGATTTTATCGTACTCGCGCTCAAACTCTGGGACAGACATCTGCTTGGGGTAGTAAACAACATGGGCGGTATCGTAATAGCGCCATGTTTTATCGGGAATGAGCCGATCTTCCTGGATAAGTTGGTCGCGGAAAGGTGTGCCGGGGTAGGGCGTCAGCACCGTCGTGCTCATGCTATCAAGTCCCGACGTTTTACCGAATTTCCAGGTATCCCACAGCACTTTAGGCGTATCATTATCAAACCCAAAGACAAACAGCCCCACGACGCCGATACCGTGCTGTTGAATGCCTTTGATCGATTCCTGATATTGCTTAATCAGCCCCTTACTTTTTCCGCCCAACTCACGCCAGTTGTCGGGGTTGACCGACTCAAAGCCGATGAAAAACTTATCGAGGTGCGCCCGTTTGGCTAATTTGAGCAACTCAGGATATTTGGAGACGGCCATTTCGGCCTGGGTGGTCCATCCGCGCAAAGGCAGCTTTTCCAGGGCCAGAAACAGTTTTTCGGTATATTCGGGGTCGATAATGAAGGAGAGGCCGAAGTTGTCATCGGTCAGGAAAAAGCGGTCGATTTTACGCCGTTCGATTTCCTCGACAATCTCTTCAACCGGCCGGAAACGCATTTTCTGCCCGCTAACGCGAATAGCCGTGCAAAACGAACAGTTGCGGGGGCAGCCGCGCGTTATTTCCATCATCGGCGTCCAGAAACGACGCTGCTCGTCAACCTGCTTGATGACGCGGTCGGTTAGGGGCGCAACCCCTTTGAGATCGGCCCATTCGGTATCATCGTAATGAGATTGAAGCGTATCGTTTTGAAAATCTTCGATGATTTTAGGCCAGGTGCGATAGGCTTCGCCGGTAACCACCACATCGGCCCAGCGTTTAACATCGTCAGGCATAAGCGTAGCGTGGTTGCCGCCGACGATAATGGTCTCGACGCCGGCTTGGCGAGCGATTTGAGCAAAGCGTTCGGCCTGCTCAACTTCCAGCGTTTTGGCCGTGATACCGACCAGATCGTGTTTGCCTAAGCTGCGCAGCTTTTGCTCAACGGGGTCCCAGTCGTTGTGCCAGATTTCGACGTCGATATCGTTCGGCACCAGCGAAGCCAACCGCATTAAAGTATAAGATGCGGCCGGGGCTTTACCGAAGATGCGGCCATCGCGACCGGGTTGAATTAACACAATTTTTCGAATTTCCAAGAAACCATCCTCCTGCTTGGTCAATCGAAACTATCGATTTACAGAGTGTGTTGTGAATTTCGTCACATCGTTAATGAAGCGGCTAGAGTCTAGCACAGGATAAGATCGGAAGCAATTTTTATAAAAGAACTTTTAGAAAAGAGGCGATGGGTAAAGATAACTGGCATTTCGGCGCGGTAGTGTATGATTTTCTTTACAGAACTTACGCAAATTCTCGATTTTGTAGCGTAAATTGCCAATTTGCGCCACGTGTATGCCCACGATTCGGAACAATTTAGCAAATTGTTCTACCCTCTGCGTAAGTCCTGCTTTGTCAAGAATTTTTATTTTGGCGCGGATGACCAACAACTTCTATTGTTCCAGGAGCATATTTCATGCTTGGCATCCTTTGAGAAACAAGGTATGATAGTGTTAACCTTGTTATTGTTTGAGTGAACTATGATCGATAATTTACGTTCTCCAAATTGGAATAACTCAACAAAGGTTTTTGTTGCGACGTTTGCAACTATTTTGTTGAGTTTAGCCATCTGGCGTTTTCAATCGGTGATTGGGCCTTTGGTTGTTGCCGGTATTATCGCCTACATTCTCAATCCGCTGATTGTTATGCTGGATAACCGCACCCCAATGGGCCGGGGCGGGGCGATTGGGGTTGTGTATGGGGTGTTTGCCTTGCTTGTGTTTGCGCTGCTAACACTGGCCGGGGTAACTATTTATCAACAATCGGCCGGATTGATCGAATTTAGCCAGGCTATTATTGTCAATGGGCCTGAACAATTTCAAGCCTGGCTAAATAAGCCTTTTACGCTTGGACCTTGGGTATTTCAACCCAACCAGCTTGTGTTCGATTTTGATACGCTTATGCAGCAGCTTGCTTCAACCATTCAGCCGATATTAAGCCAGAGCGCGCAGTTTGTAACCGTAGCCGCCACTATGACGGTTGGCTGGGTTGGTTGGGCGGTTTTGGTTTACGTTTTGTCGATCTATTTTGCAATAGATTGGCCGCGTTTTGGTGGTTTAATTAGCGACGCCATCTACCAACCCGGCTATCGTCAAGATGTTAAGCGCCTACTCTCTGAAACCGGGCGTATCTGGAATGGCTATCTGCGTGGTCAAACCTTGCTGGCTACGTTGATGGCGGTTATTTTTACGATTATTTTGTGGATTTTGGGTGTTCGGTATGCACTGCTGTTAGGGGTGATGGCTGGTGTATTGGACTTTATCCCGTTTGTGGGTGCGTTTATTACGGTTGCGTTATCAACCCTGGTTGCTTTCTTTCAGGGAGAGAATTGGTTAGGATTAAGCCCGTTATGGTTTGGGTTGCTGGTCTTGGGCATCGGCATTGTCTTGCAGCAGATTGAGGGTAATTGGCTTAACCCCCGTATTGTGGGCGGAGCTTTAGGGCTGCATCCGCTGCTGGTAATGGTCGGTGCCATTATGGGCAGTACTTTAGCCGGACTGTTAGGCGTTATGTTGGCCGCCCCCGTGTTGGCTACGGTTAAATTGTTAGGTGTCTACGCCTGGCGCAAAATGTTTGATCTCGATCCGTTTCCCAACGCCGAGTTACCTTCGACCGTTGTCGCTCCTACTCTGTCACCTGCTGTAGAAGCTGTTGCGTCTGAGTCACAGCGTCCCCTGCCGGATGCGTAGTTAACCTCGAAACAGTTGGTTGAAGGAGCATTAGCTCTCTTGGTCCATTCGAAAGCGTGACTCCAACAGAGGTAGATTGATCCGGTTGAGGGTAAGGAGCACCGTTGAGTCGGGCAGAAGTTCTGTCCGCACATGGAGCTGCGTTTCCAAATCGAGCTCCGGAATGAGAATGAGATAACGCTGGCCTCGTTTTTCTAAAACAACGCCCTGGCCCTGCCAATCCGGGCGACGCATCAGATAGACCAGTGTCCAATGTTGCCGCGACAGCCGTTCTGCGCGGCGAACATCGCCTTCGACCGCCTCGGCGGCTCCCACGCGTTCCAACATCTGCTGCGTGTCGAGCAGGTTTCCTCCCCGTAAATAAGCCCGAAGCTGTTGGTGAACCACCAGATCAGAGTAACGTCGAAGCGGGCTGGTGGCTTTGGCATAAATATCCAGCCCCAGTCCGGCGTGAGGACCAGGCATGCTGGTTAACTGGCTGCGTCGAAGCGTTAAGCGGCGGGCAAAATGGCCGGCGATGGTATTCGGTAAATCCTGATATTCGGGTGCCTCTTGCGTGGTGAAGGGAAACGGAATGCCCTGCCGTGCGGCAAAGCGAGCGACCGCTTCGCCGGCAGCCAACATTGCTTCGCGCACCAAATCTCGGCTTCGCAGTGGCAGGATCGGCTTAATGATAATCTCTCCCTCAACGACTTTAATTTTTATCTCCGGCAAATCAATTGAGATTTCCCCGTTGGCCCGGCGGCGAGCCTGCATCGCAAGCGCGATCTGATAAAGCTGCTTAAATGGCTCTTCGGTTAAGCGTTGTTCGACTTCATCGTAACTCAACCGTTGGACTTTGACCCAACTGGGGACAATTTCAAGATCGACTACCTCGCCATCGGCATTAAGGTCAAGCCCAAATGAGAGGGCCGGTGAGGTTGCCATCAGACCTAAACCGAGCAATTGGGTTGCCTTGGCCGGCAGCATGGTGATGGTCTGTTCAGGGACGTAGAGGTTGGCTCCACGGGCGCGGGCTTCCAGGTCGGCAGGGCTGTCGGGAGGGATGAGAGCAGCGACATCGGCAATATGAACCCACAAACGGCTACCGTCAATGCTGAGCGCATCATCCGGGTCTTTGCTACCTTCATCGTCGATGGCAAAGGCAGCCAGGTGGGTAAGGTCAACCCGTTCCTCAGAGGGTAGATCCGGCAGCTCTACGGCTGATGATGACCAGGGTACGCCAAAACGTTGGGGATACGGATTTACAGTTTCATCCCAATAGCCGACCCTGAGCAGCCAGGTGTGGGCGGCCTCCGGGGTTTCCGCGAGGTCAAGGGCTTGCATCACGCGGCTCTTATCGATGCGGCCATAAGCTAAATCTTCAACTTCGCGTAGGTAAGGTTGATCATCGGATACAATGTGGCCCTCTGCTGCCCGGTCGACGAAATCGGTCCAGGCTTGTGCCCGGGCCACCTTTGCTGCCCGTTCGGCTTTGATTTGGGCCACTGCCTCAGCCGAGGTGGCAACGATGGCTTCGGGGTCGCCCTGAAAATAAAGGCCATCGAGCACAAGTTCCCAGGTAGCCCAGGCTGTGGCCGGGGTATAAGCCTCGTAAATAAGTTCGGCCAATTCCGGCAGCGATGTCGTGCTGCCGGCCAACAGTTCCCAGGCGGTCTCGATTTCGCCAGATTGGGGCTTTAGCTCGCTTAAAGTGGCAATTGGACCCGGGTGTAAAAGGGTAATATCTTTAGGACGCACTTTAAGGCTGCGCCCATCTTCTAATTTGATTTCCACTTTATCGCCGCTGTGGAGGACCTTGGCCGGCCGGTTTTTATACAGAACGAGGCTGTTGGGGTGCAAGGTTGTCATGACGTCTCCCATTGATTTTCTTCTCTTTGATTATAACCCAAGTTGCTTACATCGACAGCTTTGCCATTTCTTAACGAGATCGTTTTTGCTTCTCGTGATAACCTTGTATTTTAGGCCGCTCACGTGTAAAATCTAGCCGACCACTTTTCAGCGATGGAGTTTTTAGGTAATGGCCAGATTAACCCCCCAGCAAAAACACGCGACCAATGTTGAGGTCGATATGAAACAGCGCCAGGTTCGTATTACTTGGGGCGATGACGTTAAGAGTATTTATCCGTTTGATTATCTGCGCAAAAATTGTCCTTGTGCAACCTGTAACGAGCAGCGGAAAGATGATGACCCGCTTCGTATTTTAAAGCCGGAACAGGCCATGGCCAGCGGCGATTTAATGGTTAGCAAGCCGGTTGAGATGGTAGGTAACTATGCCTTACAGTTCAACTGGATCGACGGCCATCGAACGGGCATCTATACCTTTGAGTATTTGCGGCAGTTGAGCCCAAACAAAGTTGAGGGTTCGTAACGAAAAATTTTTATTAGACTTGTTGCTGAATAAGAATTAGGACGCAGATAACGCTGATTTTCGCAGATTTTTTGTTTTTTATCGGCGTTACTCTGCGAAAATCTGCGTCCCGTATCTCGCCACGCTTATCGGGCAACAACTCTATTGGTTAACCGTGCCTTTATATAGACTTTATCATGTTTACGCTATCCTTGTTTTTTGTTTGGGGATAACCGCTTGCCAGCCCTCACCTGCGGTCAACCCGGCTGCGGCTCCGACTCCAGCGGATGCTGTGGTTTTTGTAACCACTACGCCGGAAGTGCAGCCCGTTTTGGCAGCACAAACGGAGATGCTCGAACCGCTTGATACACCCTCTCCGACGGCTACCTCAACGCGAATACCTGCTTCACCAACGGCCACGGTCACACCCCTACCGAACTTGCCGGGCAATCTTTTAGGCAGTGTGTTGGTGCTGGAATATCACCTTATCGGTACGCCTGGGGGTCGCTGGCAGCGCACACCGGACAAGTTTCGCGAAGATATGAACCGGCTGCATGAACTCGGCTATACCCCGGCCAATATCATCGACCTGACACTTGGCTTTCCCGATTTGCCGCCCGGCACAAAGCCGGTTGTACTAACCTTTGACGACTCTGATATCAGCCATTTTCGGATGCTGCCTGATGGCTCCATCGATCCGGACTCGGCGGTTGGGATTTTGGATGCGCTCCATCGCCAATATCCTGATGCTTGGCCACAGCGCGGCACCTTTTACGTTCTCCAAGATGTCGATGCGCCGGAACGCATCTTGTTCGGCCAACCTGAACTGGCCGATGAAAAGTTGCGCTGGTTAATTGATCAAGGCTTTGAAGTAGCCAGCCACACCATTTCCCATTTCGATCTGGCGGCCGGCACTGATGAACAAGTGCAGTGGCAGTTGGCCGTTAGTCAGCGGCAGTTGGAAAGCCGCCTGCCGGGCTATCAAGTTCGGTCGTTGTCACTGCCGTTTGGTAGTTATCCCCAAAATGAGGCGCTTCTGGCTCAAGGTGTTTGGGAAGAGCAGCCCTATAGTTACGCTAATGCGGTTATGGTGGCCGGTGGGGCCGCTCCCTCGCCGTACAGCCCTGAGTTTGATCCGTATCATATTCCCCGGGTTCAAGCTATTCAAAATGAGATCGATTATTGGTTGGGCTATTTTGAGCAAAATCCGGAGCTGTATTACGTTTCCGAGTAGCCGTTCCCCTCTCTAATTTATGTAAACTTATTTTGCAATCTTTCCTTTTTTACTTTACAATAAATGGGTGAAAATTAATTCTGAGACCCAAACGGTTACCCCCAAATATCTTGTTTTACTCCTCCTTATCGTGGGCAGCAGCCTGTTTTTTATTGGCTGCGGGGTTATTGATGTTGTGCCGTCGGACGAGGCGGCCAAATCGAACATTATTTTTGTAACGGTTACGCCCGAATCCAGTTTAACCCTCAGCGAAGGTAAACGCTTCAAAGAAGAGGCCGCGCCCGCGCCGACCGCCGGTCCCTATTTTGCCGACGCCAACGAACTCGGCAAAGTGTTTGTCTTAGAATATCATCGCATTGCCTACCCTGAGGAGCGATATCAACGCACCCCCGATAATTTACGCTACGATTTACAGCGGCTTTATGAGCGCGGTTACTATCCGGTCAACTTTATCGATGTGATTAATGGGCTGGCTAACGTGCCGCCCGGTAAAAAGCCGGTTGTTCTGACCTTTGACGACTCCGATATCAGCCAATTTCGCATGCTGCCCGATAATACCATCGATGCCGATAGTGCCGTGGGTATTATCATGAATTTTCATTACCAATACGGCGATGACTGGCCGCCCCGAGCCACCTTCTTTGTGCTGGGTAACGATGTTCAGGATAACATCGCCATTTTTGGCCAGCCTGAGTGGTCGAAAGCCAAGCTTCAGTTTTTGGCCGATGTTGGGATGGAGATAGGCAGCCACACGGTCAACCATACCGATTTGTCAGTTGCCACGGCCGAGCGCATCGAGTGGGAGTTGGCCGTTAGCAAGCACGTTATTGAGGAGCTGGTGCCGGGTTACACCGTGCAGTCATTGTCGGTACCGTATGGAGGGTTTCCCTACACGTTCGACTTCCTTAAGGCCGGCAGCTGGGGCGGGTATAATTACAACTACGCTGGTAACGTTGCCGCCTGGGGTGGGCCTTCTGTCTCGCCGTTTGATCCTGCTTTTGAGCGCTACAAGGTTTCGCGCTTGGAGATCAATACCACCTGGATGGACCACTGGCTCACCTACTTTGATCAAAACCCCGATGAATATTACATCTCAGACGGTGATCCCAATAGGATGACCGCGCCACAGCAACAGATTGTGGCCGAGAATTAAAAAAGGCGCTGGTTTTTAACCCAACGCCTTTTTTGATCCTCGCCTTCACCCGCTGGCATGGAGCGTAGGCTGGTCGGCTGCCATTTGTCCGAACATACGGAGGCTCATGCGGTAATAGTCGACCAATTGATCCATCGTGGCGCGCCAGGATCGGCTGCGGGCATGGGTTAGCGCATTTTCGGCCAGTCGATTGCGTAAGCCCGGGGTCTTCCGCATTTTGCGTATCAAATCGCCAATCATCTCCGGCTCACCCGGTTCAAAGAAAAGGCCATTGACGCCATCGTCAATCGTATCCAGCAGGCCCCCAGTACGGGCAGCGATAACCGGAACACGACAAGCCATCGCTTCTAAAGCCACTAAGCCAAAGGTCTCAGTCGTTGACGGGAAGATAAAGGCATCGGCCGAGCGGTAGGCCGTTACCAATTCCTGACCCTGCATGTAGCCCGGCAACGTGGTGGGTGTGCCGGCAAAGTGCTTTTTAAGATCTTCGTGGCTGGGGCCGTTGCCAATAAGCGCCAGGCGTACCTTCTTTTGCGGGAAAATCGTATCGCGCAAGCCAAACAAACCCTTCTCTGGAGCCTGGCGCCCAACATTGACCAGCAGAAAATCGTCAGGATTACCATCTGTCAAGCGTGCACGCATGGCTTGATCGACCGGACCAGGGGAGAAAAGATCGGTATCAATGCCGCGTTTCCACCAGCGCACCCGTTGAAAGCCTTGATCCTCTAACTCCGTTTTCATAGCCGTGGATGTGCACAGGTTTAGATGGGCCTGGTTATGAAGCATACGCTCGTACCACCACACCAGGGGAACGCTCCAGCCCAGGCCATAATGCTGGGCATAGCGGGGAACATGGGTGTGAAATGAGGCTACGACCGGTACATTTAACTTGCGGGCAAAGCGCAGGCCAAAGATCCCTAAAAAAAAGGGATGAACAACGTGCACTAAATCGGGCTGAAAATCTTGTACCATCTTCCACACGCGGCGACCCGGGATGTTGATGCGGAGTTCAGGATAGAGCGGCACCCGTGGGCCGCCCACACCCACAATTTTCGCACCGGCATACTCATCCGGGCCGCCCGGAGGCCCAAATAAAATAACATCGTGACCTAACTCTTGCAGCCGCCTAAGGGTTAAACATAGAATACTAACAACACCATCGATTTTGGGTAGAAAGGTCTCCGTAAAAATAGCAATACGGAGTTTGTCACTGTTTGCATGTCGGAGGGGGACATGTTGGCTCTGTGGCACAGAAAGTTCTCCTTACTTCTCTTTCAGAAGATTTTGTATTGGGTTGTGTGCAAGATACGTGAAATTTGTGTCAAACAAAAGTTATGGTATGCTTGCAGTCGTTTGAGTAACTTCCGCGTATTTTCGTAAACAATCATTTGTATGTCAAATTTGCCCGAGTGTTTAATACAGAAATGGTATCGAGAATACAGGTAATAAATGCGTTTTTGGGCGTAATTAAAACTATTTTTAGAACTATTAAACAAATTTAATGCAAGAGGAGACACTACACGTGAATCGAGGACGAATTTTAGTACT
>JAGRBY010001350.1 GCA_020433835.1 Anaerolineae bacterium
GAATCTTTTTTTAGCGGGTGGCGATTTCCTATTGGATCAGCGGAAACTATTTGAAAGAATTGGCGAATCCTAGTGGATTCGTTGGAAAAATTGGAGGGGGATGCCGAAAAACGATGATTCGGCCCATCGAACAAGGTGACAGTCACCAGGATGCGATAACCAACTTGGATCGCTGAACAGGCTGAGTAACAAGGAAGGCGCGGAATCGTCGTTTGTGACACAGGCAAGAGTTACGCACTGCATGTCATTTCGATGCCAAAGGCAGAGAAATCCCTACAACGTTCGATTACAAACAACGTTGTAGGGGATTTCTCGCTAATCGCTCGAAATGACATAAACACTTTCACTTACCTACCTTCGCAATAACCCTAAAACGCACCAAATTTTAAGGTCAAGGTGGACTCATTCACCAAAAGGGGTTACACTTGATCGAAAGTGAATACATTCAATCTCACATTCCAATCATCCTTCTTGAAACGAGGTACACTTCAATGCCCATTCGCTACACCAATGCTGAAAGCCCCTACGAAATCACGTTTCTCAAGCCCGACCAGCGGTCTGAGGTATTTGGCCAGGGCCAAACTTTTGTGGCCTATGAACAAACACGGCCCGTAGAGCAGCAAACCCCGCTTAC
>JAGRBY010001351.1 GCA_020433835.1 Anaerolineae bacterium
GACCGTCGCAGGCAGCCCCGCGACCGCGTCCGGCAGTTGAAACGGCCCCAGTTCGCTCGCGGCAAAGGTGCGTCCGCCGCCGAAATGTCGCTCCCGCCCCTCCCGGATGACGGTCACACCGCCCGGTCCCTGCACCCAACATTGGCCTTCAGCCGGCTCGATCACCAGGGCCGTGTTCTCGTCAATGCCGACGATGGTCGGCGCGTCCGGCGGCGCGGGCAACATGGCGACCAGCGCGTCATAGCGCGCCGTGCCGATGTAACAATGGCTGGTGTCCAGGTCCACGCCGCCGTCGTTGTTGTTCCAGTGGGGCACGAAGACCAGGTTCAGGCCGTAGCTGCCGAAGAAATCCAGCCCCGGTTTCCAGTGCAGATCCTCGCCGACTTTGTAGACTTCGTAGACGGGCAGGGCATGCGCGCCGCTTGCAATGGTGGCCGCGCTGGCAAAGATCACCGTCGCGCCCAGCCGGTGGCAGGCCTGGAGCGTGTGCCACGCCAGGCTGTCCTGAAACTGGCGCACGGCGTAGGTCGGACTGCCCGGCCCGGTCAGCAACACGTCGGCGGCGTAGAGCGGGTGCAGCAGCGCCGGGTCGTCGGGGCTGAAGGCGGTGCCCTTCTTGCGCGCGGGGACCAGC
>JAGRBY010001352.1 GCA_020433835.1 Anaerolineae bacterium
TTCTTGCCATATTTTCTCCAAGGCCGCCGGATCGTGCCAACTGGTCGTCGCCGACGAGCCGAAGCGTTTGATCAAATCGGCCAGTGTTTCCTCAAAGATACAATAAATCGCATACAGGTCTTCCACTCTGCCGGGCCGAAAAGTGAGCATCCCGGCTTTAGAGGTGTTGTTTGTTATTGTTGTCGTGGTCATCGTAAGTCTCCTTATGGGTGAACGCTAATTAATCAGGATTTACGTAACGTGTCATTTCGAGCGAATAATGAGCGAGAAATCCCTGAGATGATCGTTTGCAACCGAACGCTGTAGGGATTTCTCCGCCTGCGGCTACGAAATGGCATGAATTCTGCGTAAGTCCTGGTAATTATAAAACTCTACAAACTCTTTAAACTCCATAAACTCCACAAACTCTATGAACTCAATGTATCTCGAAAGACACTGATCTGAGCGCAGTGTTCGCGTTTGTGACCGTAGAACGTGTACAGAATGAAATCGTCTAAATCATACTGGTCGCCGTACCAGGCCAGCGTCCCATTTTGGCGGCGCAGCTCCGGGCTGATCTCAGGTAACAGCGCGGCGGCCTGCTCATAGGCGTCGATATATTCGGCCAGCACCTCATCGGCCGTGTGGTGACGGC
>JAGRBY010001353.1 GCA_020433835.1 Anaerolineae bacterium
TTACGGCTATGCCGGTCCCGGCGCGTACGATGACTTTTCTCTACAACTAGGGATTGTAATCTTTGGGTTAGCCATCTTCGCCGTTGTTTTCAGCCTGTATCGAGCCTATCCGCATCGCAATACAGCCCTCTTTTTTATGGCCTCGACCCTGATGGTCGTTTTGCTGATGTCACCGCTGGCCGCGCCTCTCTGGCAGATCCTCCCCATCGCCGCGCTGGTTCAATTTCCTTGGCGGCTTCTGGCCGTAACGGCCTTCACGCTGTCGGTTGTCTCCGGCTCGCTCATCCCGGCTTTGGCAGCGGTTAGCTATCAGCCGTCAGCTATCAGCGGTCAGCCATCAGCCACTACAGGTCAACCATCAGCCGCTAGCGCCGGCCCCTCATCATTCATCATTTATCAATCATCAATCCTCCTGCTAGTTCTAATTATCATACTCGGCTCCTTTGCCTACACCACACCCCAATACACTGAGATTCCGGCCTGGGCCGAGACGCCGCTGGCCGTCATTAACTGGGATCGGGCCTCGATTATCGATCGGGTGGGTATGATGTCGGCCACAGACAAGCAGCCCCAAACCAGCCCGATGGAGACGCAGTATCTTAACGGGGAGTCGCTGACCACCGCCGGTATCATC
>JAGRBY010001354.1 GCA_020433835.1 Anaerolineae bacterium
CGCCGTGCAAGCATGTCCATCCGTTGCAGCAGCGCGGCCGTGTCGTCGCGCAGTTGCTTTTCTTCGTGTCGCTGTCGGGGCAACAACAGCAGCGAGCTGGCCATGCCGCTGCGCGTGCGCGTATGCCGGCCCAGCAGCAGGTTCTGCTCGACCGTCATCTCGTTGAAGAGGCGGATGTTCTGGTAGGTGCGGGCGATGCCGAGGCTGGCAATGCGGTGCGCAGGCAGGCTGGTGATGTCCGCGCCGTTGAACAGAACCGCGCCGCTGGTCGCCTGCGCCAGCCCGCTGATGACATTCAGCAGGGTGGTTTTGCCCGCGCCGTTGGGGCCGATCAGTCCCATAATATTGCCGGGCGCGACCGCAAAACTGACCTGGTTCAGCGCGGCCAGCCCGCCGTAATGCTTTGTTACGCCGGTGAGCTGCAAAAGCGGGGCGTTGGGGGTCATGGCGCGGCCTCGCTGCCCGTTTCCAGCGGGGGTGACGGCGGCTTGCCGCGCTGTCGCCAGACCTTGCGACAGAATGTGGGATCGACCAGCCCGCGCGGCAGGTAGATGATGGCCAGGATCAGCACGACGCCGTTGACGATGGGGCGGTAGGGGCCCAGAAAACGCAGCAGCTCCGGCAGGAAGACCAG
>JAGRBY010001355.1 GCA_020433835.1 Anaerolineae bacterium
TGTCCCTTTGGGCGGCGCGGGGGACGGCTCCTGCGCCAAGCTTTGTCCTAATGCTAAGGTCGCCAGCAGTGAAATGAAGAGCGTTAAAGAAAGGAGGAAACGGGTTATGTCTCGTGTTGGCATAGGTCACTCTGATGAAAATGATTTTATTTGTGAAGGTTAAAGTAAAATGGGTCCCTATGAAATTGTAACGGGTAGTTGAGATCCTGTCTATGTTAAAGGCGATTTTTGCCGGTCAACACCATAAGGTACAAGTTTTTTGGCTACTTCTTAGGATTCTCTCAGCTTTCTCTTAAGCAATTCTAAGGTCGATCTATAAAATTGACGGTAGGTTCGAGCACACTTCTCTTGAAATCGAAAGGCGTGACCAACATTATGGATAATGTTATGAAGAAAACCCCTCTTTGGTTTAAGCAGGCTGTCGGATGGCTGTTGTTGGGATTGGGTCTATTTATTTTTTCGGCCTGCGCCGGCAATCCGGTGGTTGTGGCGACGCCCACCACTGCGCCGGTGGAGCTAACCCAGACCGCTGAACCGACCGCCGTTGCTGTCGCGGCCACCAGCACCTCAACGTCAACGCCGCTGCCGACTGCGACCCCGGTTCCGACGAACACCCCCAGCCCTACCTCGTCG
>JAGRBY010001356.1 GCA_020433835.1 Anaerolineae bacterium
GCCAGGGCCAGCGCACGCGCCAGCCCGACCACCGGCGCGATCCCGCCCTTCTTGAGATCGACAAAACCGTCCTCGCTGCGGATGCGGTTGAAGAAGCCGAGGGGCGGCGCAAAGGTGTTGGCCGCCTGCGCCATGTAGGCCAAAAAGATGCCGTTTGCGTGGGCATCAGCCAGTTGTCGCTCCAGCGGCTCGAGCGACAGGTCGCCGTGGACCCGGCGAAAGTCGAAAAAGATGCCGGCCTCCATGAGCGCCTGCGGTTCAGGTCGAGCGATCCAACCGGCGAAGAGATCCTGCCACTCACCCAGCGGCATGCACCAGTTGGTCGCCATGTAACCGCCGGGGCAAGGCGGAAAACCGGCCGCGACCAGGCGATCCACCACAAAGGCAGCCAGCGACGCAAAGTAGTCGCGTGCGGCGTCGGAAGGCTCGGCATAGACCAGGGCGTTGTCCTGATCCGTGAGCAGCGCCTGCTCCGAGCGCCCTTCCGAGCCGAAGACGATCCAGGCATAGGGCATGGGCGGGGGGCCAAGTTCTTCCTCGGCCAACTGCACCAGCCGGCTGATGAGCGTATCGTTGAGCGTGGAAATGATGCGCCCGATTTGTGGCGCGCCGAGCCCGCCGCGAAAGTGCA